>DAOPJF010000016.1:0-16174 GCA_035399525.1 Candidatus Krumholzibacteriia bacterium
CGGCGCAACGACCCCTCGGGCCGGGCCGTGGGCGTGCACGAGGACGCCTACCGCGACGACGCGAAGTAGGGGACGCTCAGGCGAGGTCGAAGAGCAGGAACTCGGCGTCGGCGCGCGCGGTGATCGCCAGGTGTCCCTCGTCGCTGACGGCGGCGCCGTCCCCCTCGTCGAGGTCCAGGCCGTTCAGGGTGACGGCGCCCCGGGCCACCTGCAGCCAGGCGTGGCGCCCCGGCGCGAGCGCATGGGACACGTCCACGCCGGGCGCCAGCACGCACGCGTGGATCGCCACGTCCTGGTGGATGCGCAGCGACCCGTCGCGGCCGTCGGGCGAGACGATCAGCCGCAGGCGCCCGCGCCGCTCGTCGATGGGGATGTGCTTCTCCTCGTAGCCGGGCGCGATGCCCCGCACCGCCGGCAGGATCCAGATCTGCAGCAGGTGCAGGGGCTCGTCGGGCGAGTGGTTGAACTCGCTGTGGGCGACGCCCGTGCCGGCGCTCATGCGCTGCGCGTCGCCCGGGCGCAGCACCGAGCCCGTGCCCAGGCTGTCCCGGTGTTCGAGCGCGCCCTCGAGCACCCAGGTGACGATCTCCATGTCGGCGTGGGGGTGGGTGCCGAAGCCGGCGCCCGCCGCGATGCGGTCGTCGTTGATCACGCGCAGCGCCCGGAAGCCCATGTGGGCCGGGTCGCGGTAGCCGGCGAACGAGAAGGTGTGCCGGGTGTCGAGCCACCCGTGGTGCGCATGGCCGCGCTCTGCGGCGGGACGACGGACGATCATCGCGCCCCTCCTACCAGGCCCGCATGCGCGGTCGCCCGCGGATGGCTCGGAAGCTGACCATCTGCTGCTTCTGCTCGTCCCACAGGTTGTGGGCCACCGAGCGCAGGCTGCGGCGCAGCGTCAGCGGCCGCACCTTCTGCAGGGCGGGCACCGCGTCCTGGCAGGCCTGCAGGTGGTAGTTGGGGATGCGCGGGCGCAGGTGGTGGATGTGGTGCAGCCCGATGTTCCCGGTGAACCACTGCAGCACCTTGGGCAGCTTGTAGTACGAGCTGCCCCGCAGCGCGGCCTCGATGGGCGTCCACTCGTCCTTGCGGACCCAGTAGGCGTCCTCGTACTGGTGCTGCACGTAGAACAGCCACACGCCCATGGTCCAGGCGATGAGGATGACCGGCAGCTGCACCGCGACGTAGGTCTGCCAGCCCACGGTCGCGGCCGCCAGGGCGAACACGCCGGCGATGGCCAGGTCGGTGATCAGCACGCTGGCCGCGGCCGCCGCCCCGGCGCCCCGCTGCGGGAACCGGTAGGCGATCACCGACAGCCAGAACGGCACCACCAGCAGCAGGAAGAACGGGTTGCGCACCAGCCGGTAGCCCAGGCGCTGGCGGCGCGGGGCGGCCAGGTACTCGTCCACGGTCATGGTCCAGATGTCGCCCGTGCCCCGGCTGTCCAGGTCGCCGGCGGTGGCGTGGTGCAGGTTGTGGCTGCGCCGCCACTGGTCGAAGGGCGTGAAGGTCAGGATGCCCGTCAGGTACCCCGTGATGCGGTTGGCCCGCCGCGAGGCGAAGAACGAGTCGTGGCAGCAGTCGTGGAAGAAGATGAAGATGCGGATCTGCAGCGCGGCGGCCGGCAGCACCAGGGCCGCCGTCACGGGCCAGGGCCAATCGCGGGCCCGGCTCACCACCGCCAGGGTCATCAGGGCCAGGTACGGCAGGACCGTGTTCACCAGCTGCCACACGGCCTTGCGGGTGTCCGAGCGGCTGAACCGGGCCACCGCGGCGGCCCAGTCGGGGCGGCCGGCCGGCAGGCGGGTCCTGAGGGTGTCGCGGAACATGGGGCCTCCGGGGCTGGGGGACGCCCACAAGGTACCCCGGATCGGCCGATCCGCCCCGCAGGAAATTCTTCAGGACCCACCGAACCCTCGACCGCGGGGGTGCGTCTGTGGTGTGATCGGAGGGCGGAACGGCACCCCGGCCCCCGGCGGAAGGACCCATGGACAAGGTCGAACTCATCCACCGTTGCCGACTGGGCGACGAACTGGCTTGGGAGGCTCTCGTGAGGGAGTACCAGGGACGCGTATGCTCCATCGCCTTCGGCTACGTGGGCGAGCAGGACGAGGCTCTCGACCTCGCCCAGGAGATCTTCGTCCGGGTCTGGAACCGCCTCGACCAGGTCACCGAGCCCGAGCGCTTCGCCGGCTGGCTGACCGCCATCGCCCGCAACGCGTGCCTGGACCACCTGCGCCGCCGCAAGGCCCGCCCGCCCCGGCAGGACATCCCCGCCGAGGAGCTGACGAACCTCGCGGCCCACGGCCCCACGCCCGAGCAGGCCTGGTTGGCCAATGACCGCCAGCGGCTGGTGCACCGCGCCATGCAGCAGCTGAGCGACATCAACCGCGAGATCATCGTGCTGAAGGACATCCAGGGCCTGCCCCTGGAGCAGATCGCGGGCATGCTCGACCTGCCGCTGGGCACCGTGAAGTCGCGCTCGAGCCGCGCCCGCGTCGAGCTGGCGCGGGCCATCGTCGCGCTGGACGGCGGCCCCGGCGGGATGGGACAGGAGGCCGTGTCGTGAGCGGACGCGACCAGGACCGGAACCGGGAGTTCGTGCGGGACGTGTTGGCCCGGACGTCCGGCTCGGCCTGCGACCGCGCGTGCGGCCTCCTGCCCGATCTCACCGACGGCGTCCTGGCGAGCCTCGACCGCCAGCTGGTGCAGCAGCACCTCGAGCACTGCCCCGGCTGCCGCGCCGTGGCGCTGGCCCTGGGCTGGCTGGGTCCCGAGCTGGCGTCGCGCGCCGTGCTCGAGCCCGGCCCGGGCTTCACGGCCGCGGTCATGGCCCGCACCAGCGCACGCACGGCGGCGGCGCACGAGCGTCGGGCCCGCGAGCTGGCGGCCACCGGCCCCGGCGGGCTGATGGACCGCGTCGGCCGCTGGTGGCAGGACCGCGTGCTGCGCCCCGGATTCGCCCTGCAGGCAGCCTACGCCGCCACGGTGGTGCTGGTGCTGCTGACGGCCACGCCGGTCTCGCCGCTGCGCGGGGCGCCGCGGGTGGCGCTGGCCGTGTTCAGCGCCGGGCCCGAGGCCCTGCCGGTGGTCAACGAGGCCTCGACCTGGCTGGCCGACCGCACCGACGAGGCGACCTCGACCCTGGTGGCCGACGCCCGCGCCCGGGCCGACCGGGCCGGGTCGTCCCTGGCCGACCGCGGGGCCCGCTCGGCTCCCGAGCGCGCGCGCTGCGCCGGCGCCGTCGGCCATGCCCTGACGAACCTGAGGGCCGGCCGCTTCGGCGACGCCGGCCAGGACATCCTCGATGCGCTCCACGCGGGGCGCACGGCCTGGACTCTGTGGTGGACGACACATCCCGCGAACAACGGGTGAACGAAGCAAAAGGAGCAGACCATGAACAGCGAGCAGACCAACTACGGCCCCGGCGGCTTCGAGCAGCCCCAGGCCCCGGTTCCCGCCCCGCGGCGCCCGGGCAGCCGCAAGTCGGCCAGCCTGGCGACCATCCTGTCGCTCATGCCCGGGCTGGGCCAGATCTACACGGGGTACTACCAGCAGGGATTCATCAACATGGCGATCGCCTCGGTGACGATCACGATCCTGAACTCGAACGCCGGCAGCATGGAGCCGCTGTTCGGCGTGTTCCTGGCCTTCTTCTGGATGTACAACATGATCGACGCCAACCGGCGCGCGCACCACTGCAACCGCGTGGCCGACGGCCTGGGGGGCGAGGTGGTGCCCGACGAGTTCAACATGCCGGGCGCGCGCGGCTCGGTGCCGGCAGGCGTGGTGCTGATCGTGATCGGCGCGCTGCTGCTGCTCGAGCTGAACACCGACATCTCGATGGACTGGCTCGAGAACTGGTGGCCGGTGCTGCTGGTGGTCGGGGGCGGCTGGATGATCCTCAAGTCCCGGAAATCGGGAGGCTGACCCGGAAGGTCGTGCCCAGGGCCGCGTCGCTGGTGACGGTGACGCGGCCCTTCAGGTAGGACTCGGCCAGCATCTTCATGCTCCACGTTCCCAGGCCCCGCCCGCTGCCCTTGGTCGAGAACCGCCGGTCGAACAGCCGCGGCAGGTCGGTCTCGGGGATCACGCTTCCGTTGTGCACCGAGAACCACGCCATGCCGCCGCTGCGCCCGCTGTCGAGCGTGACGACGCCCTCCTCGCCGATGGCCTCGAGCGCGTTCTTGACCATGTTGCCCAGGATGCGCCCGAGCAGCACCGCGTCGGTGACCACGACGCCGGCCCCGGGGCCGGGCACGATCACGATCTGCCGGTGGCCGGTGACCGGGTGGCCGCGGTAGCGGGCCGCCACCAGGCGCATCACCTCATGGGCGTCCTGCGGCCTGGGGTCGACGCGGAGGTCGCCGCTCTCGGCGGCCATCAGGTCGCGGTGGGCGGCGATCTCCTCGACCAGCTGCCCGGCCAGGTCGCGCACCGAGGCGGTCAGCGCCGGCAGCTCGTCGGCCGGTGCGTCGGCCATCACTTCCGACAGCCCGCGCACGCCTCCGGCGGTGTTCATCAGGTCATGGAAGAAGATGCGCTCCAGGGCCGGGCGCGTGCCCGCGCCGTCGGCGCTGAAGATGCGGAACGACTCGCCCAGGGCCAGGTAGGGCCGCGAGACCAGGCCCAGGCCCAGGAGCTGGTCCGGGTCCGCGATCCAGCCGACGAGGTCGCAGCCCTGGGGCAGGCCTGCCAGGCGCAGCAGCGCCGGGTTGGCCTGCACCACGGTGTCGGCGGTGTTCAGGATGGCCAGCGGCGTCGGCAGCAGGCGGCACAGCTCGCTGAACCAGGAGCACTGGCCGAGCATCAGGTTCTGCCTCAGCGCGATGTCGGCATCGGTGGCCGGGGCCGCGGAGAACATGGGGACGACCGCGGGCATGGGGGCGATGTCGGGCATGGAGGTGCTTGGTCCTGTCTCTGGGTGCCAAGGGCGCGGGTGGCGGATCCAGCCCACGGACAGGCAAGGTATCGGAGACCCGGAATGTGAGGTTGAGTCAGAATTTTTCCGTACTGGTGATCCGAACCGTTCATGTAAAGATCACACTAAGTAATAGTTTTTCCAGTCTCTTAAAGACATGTTCCCAGGTCAGGTCCGGAAATGTCGCAACTTCGCGAGAATTCAGGGGTCGCGCGGCCAGGGCGGCCTCCAGCGAGGCGGTCAGCGCCGCCGTGAAGCGGGGCAGGTCGCCGGGGTCGGGCTCATCCGGACCGACCAGCGCGGGCGGGGGGATGAGGGCCAGCCGCCCCGCCAGGGGGGCCGCCAGCACCTCCCGGATGCCCGGAAGATCGGTGGCCACCACCCGGCATCCGCAGGCCGCCGCCTCGGCCAGGACCAGCGGAACACCCTCGTAGAAGGACGGCAGCACGAAGACGGCCGCGTGACGCATCTGATCGGCGAGGGCTGCCGGCGCCAGGGGTCCCAGGGCGGTGACCGCCGGCCCCAGCGCGGCGATCCGGGCCTGCAGCGATGCGGCTTCCTCGCCGGATCCGCCGCCGGCGATCAGCAGCCGCAGCCCGGGTCGTGCGCGGGCCAACTGGCCGAAGGCGTCCAGCAGCCAGGGCAGTCCCTTGGCGCGGCTGATCTTGCCCGCGTAGAGCACGCACGCCTCCCGCTCCGCGTCCGGCGCTGCGGGACCGTGGAACACGTCGTCACGGAAGCCCACGCCCACCACGGCGATGCGGTCGGGCGCCAGGCCGGTGATCGCGGCGACGGGATCGCGCTGATCGGGCCGCAGCACCGCGGCGCCGGCCAGCCCGCGGCAGCCCGCGGCCACCCGCCCGGCCAGGCGTGGACACAGCTCGCGCTGCCGCAGGCCGGTGGCATGGCAGGCAGCGACCACCGGCACGCCGGACGCGGCCTCGACCGCGGCGGCCGCCGCCAGCCACAGGTGCTGGACCAGGATGACGTCGGGCCGGAACGCCGCGACCTGCCCGGCGATGCGTCGCCGCCAGGTCTCGGCATAGAGGTCGACGTCCGCGGGCGCCAGGCGGGACCACACGCTGCTGGCGTAGGGCATCACGTCGCTCATCCCGGGTACGGCGAACGGCAGGTCGGGGCGGGGGCCGGCATGCGCGGGGTCGTCGGCGGCGAAGGTGACCCGCGCGATCCGCCCCTCGCCCAGCCCGCCCACGGCGGGGCGGCCGTCGTCCACCGGCACGCCCACCAGGGCGGCCTGATCCCAGCCCCTGCGCGCCGCCTGTGCCACGACGGCGTCGAGGGTGACGCCGCTGCCGGTGCGCCCGGGGCGCTGGGCCAGGACGTGCAGGATGCGGGGCATGGCGGACCTCCGGTTGCAGCGAACGGTCCGCCGAGGATACTGCAGGGAGGCGCGCGCGGCCAGGTTCCGGGCTCCCGCCGCACAAAGGGTTCAAGAATCGGTCGAAAGCGTCCGAAAACAACGGTAACGACGGGAAACGATACGGCCGGGGAGCGCCGTGTCGGGGCAGCCCGTCGCCAAGGACGGACCATGACGACAGGCCTCGGCGCCACCCATATCCTGCTGGTCGACGACGACGAGCTCGTGCTTTCGATGCTGCGCACGGTGCTCGAGCGCGCCGGCTACCTGGTCGATGCGGCTGCCGACGGCGCCGAAGCGCTGCGGCTGTTCGATCCCGCGCGGCACCTGCTGGTGATCACCGACATCGTCATGCCCGTGATGGAAGGCGTCGAGACCATCACGGCGCTGCGCGCGCGCGCGCCGCGGATCCCGATCATCGCCATCTCCGGGGGCGGCCGCATCGGGCCCGACGACTACCTGGCGTGGGTGCGGCGCTGCGGCGTGACCCACACCTTCGCCAAGCCCGTGCGCCGGCAGGTGCTGCTCGATGCCGTGGCCGAACTCGTGGGAGCGCCCGTGCCATGAACGAACGCAAGGACCGCATCCTGATCGTCGACGGGTCGTCCCAGGACCTGCGCATCCACGCCGCGACGCTGCGCGGGGAGGGCTACGAGGTGGCCATCGCCAGCGGACGCGCCGAGGCCAAGGTCGCCATCGACGAGGGCGTGCCCGACCTGCTGCTGATCGCACGCGTGCTGGCCGACGGCGACGGCTACGACCTGTGCACCGAGCTGAAGCGCGACCCTCGCCTGGAGATGGTGCCGGTGGTGTTCATCACCGACAGCCGTGCGGGCGAGGACATCGCCCGCTGCTACGACTGCGGCGGCGTCGACTACATCGTCAAGCCGTGCCCGCTGGTCGAGTTCCTGATGCGCGTGCGGCAGCCCATCCGGTTCCTGCACCTGCTGCGCGAGGTCGAGCGGCTGGGCGAGTTGAACATCGACAACAACCCGCTGACCCACCTGCCCGGCAACAACACGATCGTGCAGATGATCCAGCAGGCCATCGACCGCGCCGACGACGTGGCGGTGCTCTACACCGACCTGGACAACTTCAAGGCCTTCAACGACGCCTACGGCTTCAACGACGGCGATGACGTCATCCTGTTCAACGCCGAGACGCTGCAGACGGTGCTGCGCGTGGTGTGCAACGACGAGGGCTTCCTCGGTCACGTGGGCGGGGACGACTTCGTGATGATCGTGCCGTCGGCCAGGCTCGAGGATGTCGGCCGCGAGATCGCCGCGCGCTTCGACCGCGGCGTGCCGGCCTTCTACAACGACACCGACATCGAGCGCGGCTACATCGAGTCGGAGGACCGCAAGGGCAACAGCGCGCGGTTCCCCCTGATGACCATCTCCATGGGCGCGGTGCCCCTGAAGCAGCGACCCTTCCGCATGCACGTCGAGGTGGCCGAGGTGTGCGCCGAGGTCAAGCACAAGGCCAAGAGCATCACCGGCAGCAACCTGTTCATCGACCGCCGCCTGGGCGAGGGGTTCGGCGTCGGGCGCCGCACGGTCGGCGATGAGGCGGCGCCGGTGGGCGTCGAGGCCTGACCGCCCGTCAGCGTTCCTGTCCCAGCGCCGCGAGGATCGTCCGGCCGAACGCCGTCAGCGACGGGTCGCGCGCCCCCATCACCAGCACCAGGTCGCCTGCCTTCGCCTCGGCCGCGATCGCCGCGGGGATGTCCGCGCGCACGGCGACGAAGCGCGCGTCGCGGCCCCGGGCCGTCACGCCGGCCGCCAGGTCGGCCGAAGAGATGTCGCGGCTGACGGTGCCCCCGGCATAGAAGATCTCCGGCAGCCACGCCACGTCGCCGGGGGCGAGCGCCTCGGCGAAGGCGGCGATGAGCGCGTCCTTCAGGAAGCGCGTCGGGCCGAAGCCGTGGGGCTGGAACACCGCCAGCACGCGGCCCTTCGGCGCGCGCCCGCGGGCCGCGGCCAGCGCGGCGGCGATCTTGTCGGGGTTGTGGGCGAAGTCGTCGATGACCTCGACGCCCCGCGCCGTGCCCAGGGAACAGAAGCGGCGGGCCACGCCGCCGAAGCCGGCCAGGGCCCGGGCCGCGACGGCGTCGTCGACGCCGACGGTGCGGCAGGCCGCCGCCGCCGCGCAGGCGTTCAGCACGGTGTGCCGGCCGGGGTGGGGCACGGTGAACGGCGTGCCGTCGAGGGTGAAGCGCACCGACGCGGGACCGAGCACCACGTCGGCGGCGAAGCACCCGGGCAGGCCCGGCCGCCCCTCCGCCAGGCCGAACCTCAGGGCGCCGTCGGCCAACTCGTCCAGGGCCGGGTCGTCGCCCACCACGAACGGGCCGCGCGTGCGTGCGCGGAACGTGCGGAACATCGCCATGATCTCCGCCGGCGGCTTGTGGTCCAGGCCCAGGTTCAGCACGACGCCGCACCACGGCCGGTAGCGCACGAGGCTGCCGTCGCTCTCGTCGGCCTCGATCACCAGCAGCGGCTCGTCGCCCGGGCGCGGCGCCGGGGCCCAGGCGTTGCCCAGGTGGCCGTCCGCCGCGAGGTCGGCCAGCGCCGCGCCGGTCAGCAGCCCGGGGCCGAGCCCGGCCGCGCGCAGGATGCTGAACACCATGGCGGTGACCGTCGACTTGCCGCTGGTGCCGCTGACGGCAACGGTGCGGTGCTGCTCGACGTAGCGCGCCAGCAGCTCGGAGCGGTGCAGGATCGGCACGCCGGCGGCGCGGGCGGCGGCCACGTCCGGCACGTCGTCCTCGACGGCGGTGCTGACCACCAGGCCGCTGCAGGGGCCGGGCGCGGCCGCGAGGAACGAGCCGTCCTGCGGCGTGATCACGACGCCCAGCCGCTCGAACGCCGCGCGCTCGTCGGCGCGCTCGCCGTGGTCGAAGGCGCGGTCGCTGCCGGTGGCGAATCCGCCCGAGCCGGCGTGGAACTGGACCAGCGCGCTCATGCCGCTGCCGGCCGCCCCGGCGAAGTGCAGCCAGGGGCGCGGGGCGTCAGACGATGACAACGGGATCCCCTTCCCGCACCCGGCCCGCCAGGTCGATGACGTCGGCGTTGGCCAGGCGCACGCAGCCGTGGCTCGCGGGCGTGCCCAGGGCGGCCTCGTGGTTGGTGCCGTGGATGTAGATGTAGCGCGCCAGGCTGTCGCACCCCGGGCCGCGGTTCACGCCGGGCTCCAGGCCCTCGAGGGTCAGGATGCGGCTGAGGATCAGGTCCCGCGGATCGGCGGCCCCGGCCCACACCTCGCCCGTGGGCTCGCGGCTGACGAAGATCGCGCCGGGCTCGGCGCCCAGGCCGATGCGCCGGGCGATGCGGTGCAGGCCCGGCGGCGTGCCGCCCGAGTCCTGGGCGCCGTCCAGTCCCTTGGCCGAGGTCGAGATGGTCCAGGCGGCGGTGATGCGGCCCGCCTGGACCAGGGCCAGGCGCTGCCCGGCGGTGTCCACCAGCAGCCAGCGGGCGGGCCCGCCGGGTCCGGCGGCGGCGGCCCGCGGGGCCTGCTCGGCGGCCAGGGTGGCCAGCTGCGGATCGATGGGTTGCGGCGGTCGGGCGGTCACGGCAGGATCCTTGCGAAGTGGGGGGTCTTTGACCACTGTATTTGTTGTTAAACAAATACCAGCTCATCCGCTCCACGGGCCAAGGTGCCGCCAGACCGGGAGATCCGCAATGTACGACATCGACGGCGCGCTGGACCAGCAGATCCTCAAGGTGCAGAGGAACCGCCCGGCGGTCATCTTCGTCGAGGCCACCGATCCGCGCATCATCGAGGCCGCCTGCCACCTGACGCGGTTCATCCGGCCCGTGTTCCTGGCGACCGAGCGCGACGTGCGCGAGGTGATCGCGCGCGACCTGGGCCACCTCGACCCCACGCGCGTCGAGTTCACGCTGTCCGAGAGTGCGTTCTGCGACCCGGCGGGCCGGCCCGACCTGCTGGAGGAGTTCGCCCGCTCCTGCGTCGAGCTGCCCCAGGCCCTGCGCCGCACCGAGGACGTGGAGGAGGCCGCCGCGCTGATGCGCGAGCCCGCCCGGTTCGGCATCATGGCCGTGCGGCAGGGCCACGCCGACATGGTGGTCGGCGGCATCCAGCACGAGCCCAAGGACTACTTCCGCCCCATGATCCGCCTGTTGGCCAAGCAGGAGATCCTCTGCGAGGCCGGCGTGTTCGTGCTGCCGGACTCGCATCCCCAGGGCATCTTCCCCCACAACATCGTGGTCATCGGCGACGTGGGCGTGAACGCCACCATGACGCCCGAGGTGCTGGCCAACGTCGCGGTGGGCACTTGCGCCGTGGCGCGCGACCTGATCCCGGCCGACGTGCTGCCGACGATCAACGGCGCCATGGTCTCGTACAGCAACAAGGGCTCGGACGAGGGTCCGAGCCCCGAGCTGGTGCGCCGCGCCGCCGAGCTGGTGCCCGGCGTGCTGGCCGAGCGCGCCACCCACGGCCGGCGCTACGAGACGATCCGCATCGAGGGCGAGGTGAAGGTCAGCGTCGCCCTGTCGCGCCGCAGCGCACAGCTTTACCGGCGGGGGCAGGACCAGGGCTTCGTGGACGGCACGAACGTGATCATCGCGCCGAATCTCGACACCGGGAATCTGATGTTCCACCTCTACGCCACGCGCTTCCCCGAGGCCAAGAAGTTCAGCGTCATGTTCGGCCTGCGCTTCCAGGGCGTGGACCTGCCCATGGACTGCACCGCCGAGGACGCCATGCTGGGCGTGAAGGCCAGCGTGCTGCGCCTGCAGCGCTTCGGCCACTGGAGCCGCACGCCCAAGGACACGTTCTTCCGGCGCTGGCGCATCCTGGCGGTCAATCCCGGCAGCACGTCGACCAAGATCGCGGTCTACGAGGGCGACCAGGAGCGCTTCGTGCAGGAGATCGAGCACCCGGCGGCCGAGCTGGCGCCCTTCGAGGGACGGCGCATCGTCGAGCAGTACGGGATGCGCAGGCAGGTCATCATGCGCACCCTGGCCGACCACGGGCTGTCGCTGGACGACCTGGACGCCGTCAGCGGCCGCGGCGGCCTGCTCAAGCCCATTCCCCACGGCACCTACACGGTGAACGGCCGCATGCGCGAGGACCTGCTGGCGGGCACCGGCGGCGACCACGCCTCGAACCTGGGCGCGCTGATCGCCCACGACCTCGTGGAGGGCACGGGCAAGCCGGCGTTCATCGTCGACCCGGTGGTGGTGGACGAGGCGCCCGAACGCGTGCGCGTGACCGGCATGAAGGCCATCCGCCGCAAGGTCATCAGCCACGCGCTGAACCAGATCGCCACGGCCCGCCGCTACGCCGAGGAGCACGAGACCTTCTACCGCTACCTCAACGTCATCGTCTGCCACATGGGCGGCGGCATCACCGTCGGCGCGCACGCCCGGGGGCGCTACATCGACGTGAACAACGGCCTGGACGGCGAGGGACCGTTCAGCCCCCAGCGCTCGGGCAGCGAGCCCACGGGCGACCTGATCCGCCTCTGCTTCAGCGGCCGGTACACCCAGGACGAGCTGCTGAAGCTCAACAAGGGCCGCGGCGGCCTGATCGACCTGCTGGGCACCGCCGACTTCCGCGAGGTCGAGCGGCGCGTGGAGGCGGGCGAGGCCGAGGCCTGCGCGGTCTGGGAGGCCATGGTCTACCAGATCAGCAAGAACATCACCGCGCTGCTGCCCGCCTTCGACGGCGAGCGCGTCGACCAGGTGCTGCTGACCGGCGGCCTGGCCCGCAGCGAGCGCTTCGTGGCCGAGATCACCCGCAGCGTGGCGGCGCTGGGCTGCGGCGTGACCGCCTATCCCGGCGAGAACGAGATGCACGCCCTGGTCAAGGGCGCGCTGCGGGTGCTGGCGGGCAAGGAAGCGGCCCGCGACTACGCCCCTGACGTTGCCCCGGAAGCCTAGACGCCAGACGAAGGACGGACCGATGACGCCCATCCGCAGCCTCGACCAGCTCGTGCAGGACCTGCGCGACCGACCCTCGCGCCGCCTGGCCGTGGCCGCCGGCCACGATCCGAACACCATCGCGGCGGCGGGTCGTGCCGCCGCCGAGGGCATCGCCGACGTGACCCTGGTGGGCGACGCGGCGCGCATCGACGCGCTGTGCGCCGAACACCGGATCGAGCGTGGCCTGCTCTCGGTGGTCGACGAGCGCGACACCGTCGAGGCCGGCCGCAAGGCCGTGGCCATGGTGCGCGCCGGCGAGGCCGACGTGCTGATGAAGGGCCTGATCGCCACCAGCGACTACATGAAGCAGATCCTCGGCCGTGATGGCGGTCTCCTGCCCGAGGGACGCGTGCTGACGCACGTGTCGGTGTTCGAGCTGCCGGCCTACGTCGCGCGCCACGGCAAGCTGCTGTTCGCCGCCGACGTGGCGATCATCCCGCAGCCGGACATGGCGACGAAGATGCAGATCCTCGAGTACTGCCTCGCTGCCGCGCGCAGCTTCGGTATCGAGCGGCCGCGGGCCGCGCTGGTGGCGGCCACCGAGAAGGTCAGCCCGAAGATGCCGGCCACGGTCGAGGCCGCAGCCATCCGCGATGCGGCGGCCGAGCGCTTCCCCGGCGCGATCGTCGACGGGCCGCTGGCCCTGGACGTGGCCCTGTCGCCCGAGGCCTGCGCCATCAAGGAGCTCGACTCGCCGGTCGGCGGCGCGGCCGACATCCTCGTGTTCCCCAACATCGAGAGCGGCAACGTCTTCTACAAGGCCGCGACGCTGCTGGCGGGCGCGCGCATCGCCGCGGCCGTGGTCGGCACGTCGGCGCCCTGCGTGCTGACCAGCCGCGCCGACGACGAGGAGTCGAAGTTCCTGTCCATCGCCCTGGGCTGCCGGCTGGCCGGCTGAGGCGTGAATTCCGACTTTGAATGTCGGAATTGATGTAGCCACAACGGTTTGGATCGCGGGCGGCCATCTGTTATCGTCGGCGGGTGTCCACCTGTCGCATCCACCCGAACCGGGGAGCCGGACCATGGCCAACACCCACGACAACCTCAAGGAAGCCTTCGCCGGCGAGAGCCAGGCGTTCCAGAAGTACACGTCCTTCGCCGAGGCCGCCGAGAAGGAGGGCCTGCCCAACATCGCCCGCCTGTTCCGCACCACGGCCCAGGCCGAGCGGTTGCACGCGGCCGGCCACTTCGCCGCCCTCGACGGCGTGGGCTCGACCCTCGACAACCTGAAGGCCGCGATCGGCGGCGAGACCTACGAGTTCGAGCAGATGTACCCGCCCATGCTGGCCCAGGCCGAGGCCGAGGGCCACAAGGCCAAGCGCATGTTCAAGTACGCGGTCGAGGCCGAGGAAGTGCACGCGCGGCTGTACGCACTGGCGCTGGCGGCCGCCCAGCAGGGCCAGGACCTGGCCGAGACGAACTTCTACCTGTGCCCGGTGTGCGGCCACATCGAGTTCGGGACGCCCCCGGCCAAGTGTCCGATCTGCGGCGTGGCGGCGGCCAAGTTCGTCCAGGTCTGAGGAAGGGCGGGGATCAGGAGCCCAGCACCAGCAGCCGGTGCTCCATCTCGCGCAACGGCATGAGGTCGCCCTTGCGGCTGGCCACCACGACGCCCGCGCGGTACGCCGCGCGGGCGTCGTTCGTGCGGCCCAGGCGCTCGAGCACCTTGCCGTGGGCCGCGAAGGCGGCGCTGTTGTCCTTCTGCACGGCGCAGGCGCGCGCGAGATGCGGCTCGGCCTCGGCCAGCCGCTCGAGCGTGACCAGCGCGTTGCCCAGGCCCATCAGCGCCAGCGGATCGTCGGGGTCGAAGGCCAGCACCTCGCCGAACATGGCCAGCTTGCGCTCGGCGTCGGTGCGGCGGGCCGCGGCGTCGGCCTCGGCCCTCTCGCGGGCCGTGCGTTCGCCGTCCAGGCCCGCGAAGCGCTTGAGGGTGGCCTGGGCCTTCTGCCGCTCGGCCTCCTCGCGATCGCCGATCTTCATGTAGAACAGCGAGAGGTTGGTGTGCACCATGGGCTCGTCGGGCGCCACCTGCTCGAGGCGGCGGAAGACGTCGATGGCCTCGTGGTAGCGGCCGCTGCGGCCGAGGATGACGCCGAGGGCCTCGTAGGCCTCGGCGTAGCCCGGATCGAGGCCAAGCGCCTGCTCGAGCAGCGAGGCGGCGCGGTCGTCCTCGCCGCGGCTGAACAGGTGGATCGCGCGCTCATGCAGCCGGCGCGCACGGCGGGCGGCGTCGGTGGCGTCGTGGAAGGGCAGCAGCACGACCTCGGCCTCGGCCGCGGCGCCGTCGGCCAGCGTCACCGTCAGCCGCGTGCCCGGCGTGCGGTGGTCGCGGCCCAGGAAGGCCAGCGCGACGGGGCGCTCCCAGGCCACCGACAAGGCGCCGGAGGCCCAGGTGCCGAACGACGTGCCGTCGGTGTCGATCAGCCGCGAGCCCGGCGCCGGGAAGTCGGGCAGCCCATCGCCCGGCAGGCCGTCGAACACCAGCCCGCGCAAGGCCTGTGGCACGCTGCCGTAGGTGCGCAGGCGGGCGACGACCTCCTGGCCCAGGAAGCAGCCCTTGGTGGTGCTGACGGTGCGCGCCTCGAGGCCGGTCTGGGGCAGGGTGCGCTCGCCCGGCGCGAGATCACGGCCGGTCAGCGGCCAGCCCGCTTCGACGCGCAACCAGTGCCAGGCCGTGTCGGCTGCCGGTCCGTCCGCCGTCGCCGTCGCCGCCGATCCGCGCGGCGCCAGCTGCAGGTAGCCCGGATCGCCGGTGAAGGAGCGCGCCACCAGGAATCCACCGTCCGCAGGCCGGACATCGCCCTCGTCGAGATCCGCCATGGCGGCGGCCGCCGCCGGACCCTGCACGACGACGCCGTCGAACTCGCCCGTCACGTCCTCGAGCAGCACGTCCTCGGCGATCACGAAGCGGGCGAGGTCCGCGGCCAGCGCGGCTACGCCGTCGCGGGGCATGATCAGCAGGTAGGTGGGCAGCGGCTGGCCCTGGTCGGGCAGGCGGTGCAGGCTGAACCACGCGACCAGCGCGCCCTTGCGGTCCAGGCGCGCCGAGAGATGGCCGCGGCCGGGCGCGAGCGCCAGCACGTCGCTGGTCAGCTGGGCCTGCAGGAACGCCCCGGCATCGGCGCCGGCAACGAGCAGGGCGCCCAGCGCGGGCGCCCCGTTCCAGTCCCAGGCCAGCTGCGTCGCGCGGGCCTGGCGGCAGAGGGCCAGGGCGGCCGCGTTCATACGGCGAAGCTCTCCCCGCAGCCGCAGGTGTTGGTCGCGTTGGGGTTTTGGAAGACGAAGCCGCGTCCCGACAGGCCGGCCTTGTGGTCGAGGGTGACGCCGCGCAGGTAGATGGTGCTCTTGCGGTCCAGCAGCACGTCGAACCCGTCGCAGGCGACGACCACGTCGCCTTCGCGGCGCGCGTCGAACTCGACCTTGTAGACCAGGCCCGAGCAGCCGCCGCCCGCCACGCCCAGGCGCAGGCCCTGGCCGGTGCGGTCCTCGGCCTCGATCAGGCGCCGGACCTCGGTCCGGGCCGCGTCGGTCAGCGTGACGACGTCGCCGGCGGGGGGCGCGGGGGCGACCTGCGGCGCCGGCGACGCGGGAGCCAGGGGCTTCGCCGCCGCGGTGCCTTGGCGCACGAAGTCGCCCAGCGGCGTGACGGCCGTCACGCCCGAGCGCTCGAGCACCAGCCGGTCGTGCTTCTTCCACACGCCGAAGCGCGCGGCCCGCTGCAGCCACTCCGCGTTGGTGCGGCCGCCCTCGCCCTCGGCGTGCACGTCGCAGTCCAGCAGCACGACGCCGTGGTCGTCGATGGTGTCGCAGCGGCCCACGTAGACGGTGTCGCCGGCCTCGGCGACCACCGTGATGCCGTGGAACTCGCCCTTGTGGTCGTGGAAGGTGCCCATGGTGTTCTCCTACAGGACGGCGTCGAAGGCCTCGCCC
>DAOPJF010000017.1:0-16050 GCA_035399525.1 Candidatus Krumholzibacteriia bacterium
ATCTCGCCGCGCTGGCCGCCGTCCATGGTGTAGGCCACCGTCGCGCCGAACTTCGCGACGTCGAAGTGCTTCACGCCGGCGCCGACCTCCTCGTCGGGGGTGAAGGCCACCTTCACCGGGCCGTGGCGGAAGTCGGGGTTCTCGCGGATGCGCGTCAGGGCGTCCATGATCTCGGCGATGCCGGCCTTGTCGTCCGCGCCCAGCAGCGTCGTGCCGTCGGCGGTGATGATGGTCTCGCCGATGCACTCCTTGAGGTAAGGGCTCTCGGCCGCGAGGATGACCTTGCCGTTCTTCGGCAGCGGGATGTCGCCGCCCCGGTAGTTCTCGTGGAACGTCGGCACGACGTTCTCGCCGCTGACGTCGGGGTAGGTGTCCATGTGGGCGATGAAGGCGATGGCCGGGACCTTCCCGCAGCCGGGCGTCGCCGGCAGGGTGGCCGTCACGTAGCCGTGCTCGTCGATGGCGGCGTCGTCCAGGCCGATGGCCTGCAGCTCGGCGACGAGGATGCGGGCGAGGTCGAGCTGCCGGGCCGTCGACGGGTAGGTGTCGGACGTTTCGCTGCTGGTGGTGTGGACCTTGGCGTAGGTCACGAAGCGATCGACCAGGCCGGGGAACGGCGAGCCGGGCTTGCGCTGGAGCATGGTGGTCCTCCGCGGTGGAACGGGTGGCGGGCCGTCGGGGGGCCCGGCGGGGCTGCAACCGGCCGAAGATAGCCACCGGCGGCCGGACGGCGCAAGAACCGGGGCACGGCCGTTGCCCAGGGCGGCCATGCCCGACCGCCTGCGCCACCTGACCTGGACCGTCGGCGCCGCGCCCCGATCCGGCGGGGGGCGCCGCCTGGATTGGCCCGACCTGCAGCGGAAGGCCGCCCGCTGCCGTGGCGGCGGGATGCGCACGTCGCTGGGCAATCCCGCCGGCCGCCTCATCGCCGTGTACGGGCGTCACGCCCGCGTGACCGTGGACCGGGTCGTCCTGGCCGGCCTGGATGACCTGAAGTTGTTGTTGGGATTCGTCCTGGAGCCGGCGTTCCGGGCCGGCTGCACGCTCGCGGTCGCCGCCGATCGCCCTCTCGAGGCCCTCGATCCGGGCGCCCTGGTGGAGCCCGAGTGGGGGTGCCCCTGGACGCTCGAGCGCGTGCGCCACCTCGTCGCCCTCTACGCCGATCCGGTCCTGGTGCCGGCGCCCATCGCCGTCACCCCATGGCGACGCCTGCTGCTGCGCCTCTGCGGCCGCGGCGACGGCCGGCCGCGGCCCGCGCCCCGCCTGGACCCCTTCCAGAATGCGGCCGTCGCCGCGGGGGACGGTGTGGTGCAGGTCATCGCCCCGGCGGGCAGCGGCAAGACCACCGTGCTGGTCGAGCGCGTGCGCGAGCTGCATCGGCGGGGAGCGCCGACCGACCGCATCCTCTGCACCACCTTCAACCGCGACGCCTGCGTCGAGATGGCGGCGCGGCTCGAGGCCCAGGGCCTCGGCGGGGTCACGGTGCGCAGCTTCCACGGCCTGGGGCTGGACATCCTGAAAGCCGAGGGGCGGCTGCGGCGGAGGTTGGGGCCGGTCGAGCCCTCGCTCTGGGACGAGGTGGCCGCCCGCGCGGCGGCCGCCGCGCCGGGATGCGGGCCGTTCGACGGCGCGGCGGCCCAGGCGGCCGTCGAGGGCTTCAAACTGGGAACGATGATCGGCGTGGACGAGGCGCTGGCGCGGGCGCGGGGCGGGTCGGCGCGGGCCCGGGCCGAGGCCGGTGCGTTCGCGCTGTACGACGCGCACCTGCGCCGGGAGGGGCAGCTGGACCTGGACGACCTGATCGCTGCCTCGGTGGCGTTGCTGCAGCAGGACCCGGCGGTGCGCGCGCGCTGGCAGGCGCGGTTCGAGCGCGTGCTGGTGGACGAGTACCAGGACATCGAGCCGGCCCAGGCCCGGCTGGTGGGCCTGCTGGCCGCGCCCCACGATTCCCTGTTCTGCGTGGGCGACGAGGACCAATGCATCTACGCGTGGCGCCGGGCGTCGGTGCGCAGGGTCATCGACCTGGACCAGGTGTACCCCGGGCTCGAGCGCTATCCCCTGGCGCGCAACTACCGCTGCGGGCGGTCCATCACGGCGGCGTCGCGGCGGCTGATCGGCCACAACCGCGAGCGGTTCACCAAGCCCCTGCGGGCCGGCGTCCGCGAGCGCGGCCAGATCCGGGCCTGGTCCGTCGAAGACCTGGACCAGGGGGCGATCCTGGCGGCGCGCCTGCTGGCGGCGACGCCGCCGGAGCGGGCGGTGGTGCTGGCCCGGACCGGCCGGCTGCTGGAGCAGGCGGCCGCGGGCTTCGCCGCGGGGGACCGCCCGGGCTTCGCCACGGTGCACGGGTCCAAGGGCCGGGAGTGGGACCACGTGGTGCTGTTCGGCGTCGACCGGGGCCGCTTTCCCCTGGGGCGGGCCGTCGCGGCGGGCGAGCTGGAGGACGAGCGGCGGCTGTTCTACGTGGCCCTGACCCGGGCGCGGCGACGGCTGGACCTGATCTGCACCGAGGGCCGGCCGAGCCGGTTCCTGGCCGAGGCAGGACTGCGGACGCGGCGGCCGCGGCAGTCGGATCTTGTCCCGACCGGCCCCATATGCTAGCGTTCGGGCATTCCGGGCCGCCGAGGACCGCCTTCGGGCGGTTTTCCGCGTCGGCGCCCCGGCATGACCCCGCCAACCCCTTCCGGAGGATCCCATGGACGTCGCCGGCTCCGCCCGCAATCTGCCCGAGAACGCGTATCGGCCCCTGAAGCCGGGCGAAACCTACATCCCGGTGGTGCCGGCCGAGAAGATCGTGCCGGAGATCACGGCCTACTCGCTGGCCCTGGGCCTGTTCTTCGCCATCACGTTCTCGGCGGCCGCGGCCTACCTGGGCCTGAAGATCGGCCAGGTGTTCGAGGCGGCCATCCCCATCACGATCCTGGCCATCGGCGCGTCTTCGATGTTCGGCAAGAAGAACGCGCTGCAGCAGCACGTGATGATCCAGAGCATCGGCTCGGCCTCGGGCGTGGTGGTGGCGGGCGCCATCTTCACGCTGCCGGGCATCTACATCCTGGACCTCGCCGACAGGACGAACTTCCTGCAGATGTGCCTCGCGTCGCTGCTGGGCGGTTTCCTGGGCATCCTGCTGCTGATCCCCTTCCGCCGCTACTTCGTCAAGGACATGCACGGCGAGTTCCCGTTCCCCGAGGCCACCGCGTCGACCGAGGTGCTGATGGCCGGCGAGGCGGGCGGCGACCAGGCGGGCGTGCTCGTCAGGAGCGGCGGCATCGCCATGCTCTACCAGCTGCTCAGCCACCAGACGGTGGGCCTGTGGCGCGAGACCTTCTCCACCACGGCCTTCAAGTGGGGCAACGACCTGTCGCAGAAGGTGCGCCTCGAGTTCCACATGCTGACCGAGGCGGCGGTGCTGGGCCTGGGCTACATCATCGGCCTGCGGTACTCGCTGATCATCGCCTGCGGATCGTTCCTCAGCTGGTTCGTGCTGATTCCCATGGTGGGCATCCTGGGCAAGGGCGTGCACGTGAACGGCGAGCTGTACCAGCTGGCGGCGCTCGACGGCCTGTCGACCAACGACATCTTCAAGAACTTCGTGCGGCCCGTCGGCATCGGCGCCATCGCCATGTCGGGCCTGATCGGCGTGTGGAAGAGCCGCAAGATCATCGCCGGCGCGGTGAAGCTGGCCATGAAGGCCGGCAGCCAGGGCGGCTCCGGCGACAGCGAGCGCACGCAGCTGGACATGCCGTCGAAGCTGGTGACGACCCTCACCTTCGCGGTGCTGGGCGTCGTCTTCCTGTTCTTCTGGTTCATCGTGAAGGTCACGCTGGTGCAGGCGATCGTCGGCCTGCTGCTGGTGGGCGGCATCTCGTTCCTGTTCACCACCGTGGCCGCGCGGGCCATCGCCATCGTCGGCAGCAACCCCGTGTCGGGCATGACCCTGATGACGCTGATCATCAGCTCGGTGGTGCTGCGCGCGGTGGGCCTGGGCGGCGAGACGGGCATCGTGGCCGCGCTGCTGATCGGCGGCGTCGTGTGCACGGCCCTGTCCATGAGCGGCGGCTTCGTCAGCGACCTGAAGATCGGCTACTGGCTGGGCACCACGCCGGCCACGCAGCAGAAGTGGAAGTTCCTGGGCACGGTCGTCGCGGCGGTGTCGGTGACCGGCGTGATCATGATGCTCAACGCCACCTACGGCTTCAAGAGCGAGCTGCTGCCCGCGCCCCAGGCCAACGCCATGGCCGCGGTGATCGAGCCGCTGATGACCGGCCAGCCGGCGCCCTGGCTGCTGTACATGGCCGGCGTGTTCATGGCGCTGATCCTGCAGTGGACCGGCCTGCCGGCGCTGGCCTTCGCCCTGGGCATGTACCTGCCCCTGTCGGTCAACACGCCGGTGCTGGCCGGCGGCCTGATCGCGCACTGGGTGGCGCAGGGCGGCAGCGACAAGACCAGGGCCAAGCGCCAGGAGCGCGGCACCCTGATGGCCAGCGGCTTCGTGGCCGGCGGCGCCATCATGGGCGTCATCGCCGCGACGGTGCGCTTCACCGGCATCAGCATGAGCGGCGACCAGGAGTGGGCCGTCGACCATGCCCTGGGCCTGACCGAATGGGCCACGCGGAACGAGTTCTCGGCGGTGGTGACCCTCGTGGTCTTCTGCCTGCTGGGCTATTACCTGTACAGGGGCGCGCGCGGCGCGGCCAACGACTAGTCCCGGACCGGGATGCGCGGCGCCCCCGGGCGCCGCGGTCCGGACGCCGGCCAACAGCGGGGCCGCCGGGCGACCGGCGGCCCTTTGCGGAGAACGACGTGGAGAACACCATGAACTGTCCCTGCGGATCCGGAGCCTCCTTCGCCGACTGCTGCGAGCCGGTCGTCACCGGCGCGCGGCCCGCGGCCACGGCCGAGCAGCTGATGCGCGCGCGCTACAGCGCCTACGCCACGGCCAACGTCGACTTCCTGACCGACTCGCTGCACCCCGAGCACAGGGACGAGTACGATCCCGAGGGCGCGCGCGAGTGGGCCGAGCAGAGCGAGTGGCACGGGCTCGAGATCCTCGCCACCGACAAGGGCGGCGAGGACGACGACGAGGGCACCGTCGAGTTCGCCGCCACCTACACCTACAACGGCGAGTTCCAGCGCTACCACGAGGTCGGCAGCTTCCTGCGGGCCGACGGCCGCTGGTACTTCGTCGAGGGCGCGCCCGGCGTGCGCAGGCCCGTGGTGCGCGAGGAGCCCAAGATCGGGCGCAACGACCCCTGCCCCTGCGGCAGCGGCCGCAAGTACAAGCGCTGCTGCGGGGCCTGACCATGCGCCGGCTCCTGGCGGCGCTGCTGGTCGGCTCGTTGGCTGCCCAGGCCGCGGCTGCCGTTGCGGCCGAGGGTGTGGCGGCGTCGGACACGACGGGCGCCGCCTGGGAACAGCAGGTGACGCAGGAGCGCTCCTGGTTCTGGCGCACCGTCTACCGCTACTTCGGACGGGCGCCGCGCTCGGGCGCCGAGTTCGAGGGCCAGGCCGAGATCCTCGCCGAACGGTTCGCGCCCTGGGCCGGGCGCCCCATCGAGGTCGTCATCGTCAGCCCGGTGCTGCGCTTCGAGGACGCGGCGGCCGCCGAGGAGGGCGTCAGCCGCGGCCTGGTCGACCGCCTCGCGTCGCCGCTCTGGTCCTACACCCGCGAGAGCGTCGTGCGGCAGTACCTGCTGTTCGGCCCCGGCGATCGCGTCGATCCCTACAAGTTCGCCGACTCGGAGCGGCTCATCCGCCAGCTCGAGTACATGAACGACGCCCGCATCCTCGTGCTGCCCATCGACGGCGGCGCGACGGTGGCGGTCGTGGTCGAGACGCGGGACCGCTTCCCGCTGGGCGTGACCGGGAACATCTCCACGCGGGACAAGTACGACGGCAGCGTGTACCTGTCGAACACCTTCGGCGTGGGGTTGCGGCTGGACCTGAAGTACCTGGTGAACAACGCGGGCGATCCGCAGCGGGGCTACCGGGCCTACGCGGCCAAGGAGAACCTCTTCGGGTCGTTCGTGGGCGTGCGGGCCGAGCACGAGGACTCGTGGGCGCACGGCCGGTCGCTGCTGCGCGTCGAGCGGCCCGCGGTGCACGCGGACATCCGGTTCGTCGGCGGCGCCGAGTTCCAGCGCGACGACGTGCGCGACAACGCCGGCGTGCCGAAGGAGTTCGAGCAGAACGACGCCTGGGCCGGCTGGGTGTTCCGGCTCGGGGACGAGGATCCGTTCGCCGTCGCGGCGCGGCACGGGCGGCGGCGGACCCTGACGCCCGCGCTCGGCTTCCTGGACGTGGACTACTTCCGCCGGCCCGCGGTGAACGCCGACACGCTGCGCAGCTACCACGAGGTGCACCGCTACCTGGCGGGCCTGACCTACGCCAGCCTGGTGGACTTCCGCACCAGCTACCTGTTCCGCATGGGCGAGACCGAGGACGTCACCGACGGCTTCGTCATCAAGGCCACCGCGGGCTACGACGACGGCGAATACTTCCGGCGCACGCTGGGCTTCCTCGAGTACGACCTGCTGCGGGTGCACGCCAACGGCGCGATCCACTGGTTCGTCGCCGGGGGCGGCGGGTTCCTGCGGGACAACCGCTTCGAGGACGGCCTGGTCACCCTCAGCGGCGGCTACATCACGCCGCTGCTGGGCCAGGACCGCTGGCGCCACCGCTTCTACCTGCAGGGGCGCCTGGTGCGCGGCATCGACCGGACCGAGCCGGGGGGACTCGACCTCGCGCGGGGGAGCGGCGTGCACGATCTGCCGCGCCGGCAGGTGGAGGGCGACAAGCTGCTGGTGGGGCGCGCCGAGTGGCGCATCTTCACGCCCTGGCGCCTGCTCGGCTTCGACCTGATGCTGCTGAACTACGGCGACGTGGGCGTGGTGGCCGACGAGTCGGTGCCGGTCTCGGACGCCCGGGTCTACAGCGCCATCGGCACGGGCCTGCGCCTGGCCAACCCGGACCTGGTGATTCCCACCATCGAGCTGCGGGTGGGCCTGACGCGGTCGGCCGGCGGCCGGGGCTTCCTGGTGGCCTTTGACCTGGGCAACGCGTCGTACCACGAGTTCCGCGTGCCTGGACCGCGGCCCGGCCTGCCGGACTACGAATAGGAGATGCCGATGGCGACCATCCGCCAGGTGTGGACGTTGCGGGGCGACCTGGAGGTGCGCACGGCGCCGCGGCCCGAGCCGGGCCCGGGCCAGGTGCGCGTCCGGGTCGAGGCCGCAGGCGTGAACTTCGCCGACGTGATGATGAAGCTGGGCCTGTACCCCGACGCGCCGAAGCTGCCGGCCGTCGCCGGCTACGAGGTGGCCGGTGCGGTCGACGCCGTCGGCGCCGGGGTCGATGCCGCGCGGCTGGGCACTCCGGTGGTGGCCATGTGCGCCTTCGGCGGCTACAGTGAAGCCGTCTGCGTGCCGGCCGCGCTGGCCTGGCCGCGCCCGGCCGGCTTGGACGCCGTGCACGCGGCGGCCCTGCCGGTCAACGGCCTGACGGCCTGGCAGATGCTGCGGGTCATGGCGCCGCCGGCGTCCGGCGAGACGGTGCTGGTGCACGGCGCCGCCGGCGGCGTGGGGCTACTGGCGGTGCAGCTGGCGCGGCAGGCCGGCGCGCAGGTGATCGGCTCGGCTTCGCCGGCCAAGCACGAGGCGCTGCGCGCGATGGGGGTCGACCACGTGCTCGATTCGCGGGCGGCTTCGTTCGCCGCCGACGTGCGCGCGCTCACCGGCGGCCGCGGCGCCGACGTGGTGCTCGAGCCGCGCAACGGGCGGTGGATCATGGAGAGCTACCGGAGCCTGGCCAAGTGCGGCCGGCTGGTGCTGTTCGGATTCTCGGACGCGGCGGCAGGACGGCGGCCGGGCACGTGGACGGCGCTGCGCACCCTGGCCGGGGTGCCGTGGCTGGCCATCAACCCCATCCGCCTGATGAACGACAACCGCTCGATCGCCGGCGTCAACCTGGGCCGCATGTGGGACCAGGGGGCGCGGACCGGCGGGTGGATGGAGGCGCTGCTGGCGCTGGCGGCCGACGGCGCCCTCGTACCGCACATCGACGGCGTGTTCCCGTTCTCCCGCGCGGCCGAGGCGCAGGCCCGGCTCGAACTGCGGCGGAACGTGGGCAAGGTGATCCTGGTCCCGGACGGGGAGGGCGCGTGAAGATCTCGGCGGCCATCATCACCCGCGACGCGGCGGACGACCTGGACCGCTGCCTGGCCTCGCTGGGCTTCGCCGACGAGATCGTCGTGCTGGACCAGGGCAGCACCGACCACACCGCCCAGGTGTGCGCCCGCCGCGGCGCCGCGCTGCACCAGGGGGCGTGGCTGGGCTTCGGGCCCACCAAGGCCGCGGCCGTCGCGCTGTGCCGCAACCGCTGGGTGCTGAGCATCGACAGCGACGAGGTGGTCACGCCCGGGCTGGCCGCGGCCATCGGCGCGCTGCCCGACGCGCCGGACGAGGCGGCGTTCACGGTCAACCGCCTGAGCCGCTTCCTGGGCCACTGGATCCGCCATTGCGGCTGGCATCCCGAGCACGTGGTGCGGCTGTTCGACCGCGAGCGCGCCGGGTTCGACGACAGGCCCGTGCACGAGTCGGTGCAGGTCCGGGGTGCGGTGGGGCGGCTGCCCGGACTGCTGCACCACCACACCTACGAGACGATGGAGCAGTACATCGCCAAGCTCGACCGCTACACGACCCTCGCCGCGGGCGAGCTGTACGCGCGAGGCCGGCGCACGAGCCTGGCCGGCGCGGCGGTGCGTTCCCAGGGCACGTTCTGGCGCATGTGGGTGCTGCAGGGCGGCATCCTGGACGGGTCCGCGGGCACGGTGCTGTGCCTGGCCTCGTCGTTCTCGGTCCTGAGCAAGTACGTCAAGCTGTGGCGCCTCGGGCGAAGCGGCCCGCCGGCGGCCGGAAAGGAATCGGCATCATGAAGGTGATGGGGATCGGCGCGTTCCTGCGCGGCGCGGTCGCCGCCGGGATGATCCTTGCGGCGGCACTGCCCGCCCGGGCCCAGGCGCCCCAGGCGCCGGACGCCGAGGTGGTGCGCCTGATGGACCAGGCCAAGGACCTGGGCGCCAAGGGCCAGCTGCCCACCGCCTGGTGGGACCTGGACCAGCGCGTGAAGCAGGCCCGCGACGGCGGCGCGGGTCCCGAAGTCTGGCGCGGCCTGGAGAGCGAGGCGCGCCGCCTGGTCAACCGCGCGGCGTTCGTCGACGACATGCGCAGGCGCAAGAGCGGCATGGAGAGCCTGCTCGGCCGCTTCGACCAGGCCCTGGCGGAGATCGGCGCGCTCTACGGCGTGGCGCCGGGCGCCGAGCTCACCGGCACCGAGGCCGCGCGCGACCTCGTGGCGAAGCTCAACGCGCGCAACCTGCGGCGCCAGGTCGTGGTCGACTCGCTCACCGTCGCCAACCGGCGCCTGGTCGAGACCGTCGGGGGCCGCGCCGAGGCGCAGGATTCGCTCATCACCGCGCTCAAGGTCGAGGTCAGCGACCTGCGCCGCCGCCTGTGGGAGACCGAGCTGCGGGCCGGCGTGGCCGAGGCCGACCGCTCGGCCGCCGAGACCGTGCTGACGGCCAAGCAGCAGCGCGAGGAGGCCGTGGCCAAGGTGCGCGCCATGTTCACGCCCGACGAGGCCGAGGTGCTGCAGACGGGCGACGGCGAGCTGGTGCTCCGCATGCACGGGCTGGACTTCGCCTCGGGCAGCGCCAACCTCGGGCGCGGTCAGGACGACCTGGTCGCGCGCATCGCCGACGCGGTGGCGCTGTTCCCGGACGCGGACGTGCGCCTGGAGGGGCACACCGACGACACCGGGTCACGCGACGCCAACCTGCGCCTGTCGCGCCGGCGGGCCGAGACCGTCGCCGCCGCGCTGGCCGCACGGCTGGGGGGCGACGCCGCGCGGTTCGCCACCGCCGGGTTCGGCCCGGACCGGCCGGTCGCCCTCAACAGCACGCCCGAAGGAAGGGCGCTGAACCGGCGCATCGACGTCGTGATCGCGCCCCGGCGCTGAGCTCCCGGGGGTTGACGTTTCCGCCGGGCGGGGTATCTTGCCACACTGTCCGTAAGCACTTGGGGAATTGGCGGATGGCGCGTATGCCGGTCCGCCGGCAAGGGGGAGATCCATGCCCGACGTCAACATCAACGTCCAGCAGCTGACCGACCTGGTCACCGTGTGGGGCCTGAAGGTCCTGGGGGCCATCGCGATCCTGCTGGTCGGCCGCATCGTGGCCGGTTCGATCCGCAAGGGCCTGCGCCGGGTCATGGGCCTGCGCAACGTCGACCCGAGCCTCGTGGGCTTCGTCTCGAGCATGGCCTACTGGTCCATCATGGCCTTCGTGTTCATCGCGGCGCTGGCCAAGTTCGGCATCCAGACCGCCAGCTTCGTGGCCATCCTGGGCGCCGCGGGCTTCGCCGTGGGCATGGCCCTGCAGGGCACGCTGGCCAACTTCTCGTCGGGCGTGATGATCATGCTGTTCCGTCCGTTCCGCACGGGCGACGTCATCGACGCCGCCGGCGTCAAGGGGGCGGTCAAGGAGATCTCGATCTTCAGCACGACCATCGCCACCCCCGACAACGTGCGCATCATCGTGCCCAACGGGAAGCTGTACGGCGACATCATCAGGAACTTCAACGGCTACGACACGCGCCGCGTCGACATGACCGTCGGCATCGGCTACGGGTCGAGCATGGACCAGGCCATCGCGATCATCAACGGCCTGCTCGAGGCCGACCCGCGCGTGCTGAAGGACCCGGCGCCCGTCGTCGCGGTGGCCGAGCTCGCCGACTCGAGCGTCAACATCATCGTCCGCCCCTGGGTGAACGCCGCCGACTACTGGGGCGTGAACCTCGACTTCCAGAAGAACGTCAAGGAAGCCTTCGATGCCGCGGGGGTTGAGATCCCGTTCCCGCAGCGTGTCGTCCACATGTCGAAGGCGGAGGCCTGACCGTCACCGGAGGAGTATCCATGAAGAAGATCCTGATCATGGCGGCGGCCGTCGCCGCGCTGGCCACTCCCGCCTTCGCCCAGGACCCGGCGCCCGCCGACGGCTGGCAGCACGAGTACGAGCTGAGCCTGAACATGCTGCAGAGCAGCTACTCGCAGAACTGGAACGGCGGCGACAAGGGCTCGGTCAACTGGACCGGCGCCTTCAACGGCCGGCTCGAGCGCCAGTACGGCGAGTCGCGGAACTGGCGCAACACGCTGAAGCTGTCCTACGGCCAGACCCACAAGCAGGAGCGTGACGCCTCCGGCAACCTGTACTGGCAGAAGCCCGACAAGACCGACGACATCATCGACTTCGAGTCGCTGCTGCGGTTCACCAGCCGGTCGGGCTGGGATCCGTACCTGGCCCTGAACTTCCGGTCGATGTTCGAGGACGTCAGCGACCCCATGGGCCGCACGCTGAACTTCAACCCCATGAGCATCTCGCCCTCGGCGGGCCTGTCGCGCAAGCTGGTGGACACGGACGAGCGCAAGCTGCTGGCCCGCATCGGCGTCGCCTACATCCTGAACAGCCGCTCGTTCTTCGTGAACCCGGCGCCGGCGACCGACACGCAGAGCGAGACCTCGAGCGAGATGGCCGGCGAGGCCGTCCTCGAGTACAAGGTCGGCGCCCTGGACAAGCGCGTGGACTGGGAGAGCAAGCTGACCCTGCTGATGCCCTTCGTGTACTCGGGCAAGAGCGTGTTCGAGGATGACGTCGACCTGGCGGCCGAGGGCCTGCCCGACGACGTGGCCTCGTACACCACGACCCTGGACGTGGACTGGGAGAACACCTTCACCGCGAACATCACCAAGGTCATCGGCGTGAAGCTGTTCGTGCGCTGGGTGTACGACAAGTACGACAACACCGTCACGCCCGTGGTCGAGAACGGGGCCCTCGTCAACGCGACGGACGTGCAGGGCGCCATCCGCAAGGCCGGGCAGTTCAAGCAGACCCTGGCCCTGGCCTTCGCCTACAAGTTCTGATCGGCCCTCGGGCCGGGAACGAAGAGGCCGCCGCGACCTGGTCGCGGCGGCCTCTCCTTTTCGCTCCGGCGGCGGGTCAGCTCTTGAGGATCGGCGCGACCGCCTTGAAATCCGCCGTCCCCGCCCGCCCGAGGATCTCGAACATGATCATCTGCGTGCTCATCAGCTGCACCCCGAGGTCGCGCATGCGGCCCAGGCCCGCCTCGCGGTCCTCGGGCAGGCACGAGCTGACCGCGTCGGTGGCCACGGCCACCTGGCGGCCGTCGCGCAGCAGGTCGAAGGCCGTCTGGTAGACGCAGACGTGGGTCTCGATGCCGCACAGCACCACCTGGTCGCGCCCGGCGGTGCGCACCGCGGCCATGAAGCCCTCGTCGCCGGCGCAGCTGAAGTGGATCTTCTCCAGCGGCGCCCAGGGCGTGACGGCATCCTTGACCTCGGGCACCGTGTGGCCCAGGCCCCGGGGGTAGTGCTCGGTCACGATCACCGGCAGCCCCAGCGCCTGCCAGAAGCGCACCAGGCGGTCGGTGCCGGCCAGCACCATGTCGAGCCGGTGGATCACGTCGCGGAAGCGCTCCTGGATGTCGATGACCACCAGCAGGCAGCGGTCGCGGTCCAGGCGGTCGGGCAGGTTGTGCGCGGGAGTCATCATCGTCCTTCCGTTCAGCTGCGGCGCGGGGCCTTGTACTCGCCGCACGGGCTCACCGTCTCGGCGTAGGGGCCCTGCCAGCTCAGGTTGAAGAAGCGGTCGCAGGCGGCGGCGGCGCCCTCGCCCAGCAGGATCAGCCCCAGGTTGCGCGATTCGAAGAAGTAGTCGCGCGACCAGTTCGAGGTGCCCACCCAGCAGGCGTTGCCGTCGACGGTCAGGTACTTGGCGTGCTCGACCCGGGCGAAGGGGATGAACCCGTCGGGGTGCTCGGGAATGCTGGTGAAGCGCACCTCGATGCCGTCGATGGCCGCCAGGCTCCGGATCCAGGGCAGGGCGTACTTCGTCTCGGCCCAGTTGGAGAGGATGATGCGCACGGTGGCGCCGCGGACGGCCGCCCGGCGCAGCGCCCGGTCCAGGTCGTCGAACAGGCGCTTCTCGCGGTCGCTGACGCCGTAGGACAGCAACTGCACATGCACCGAGTCGCGGGCGGCGTCGATCATCTCCACCAGCAGGGGCAGGTCCCAGGGCACGCCGTCGGGCAGGCCCAGCTGCGGACTGGCCGCCACCAGCGCGGCCACCTCGGCACCGTCGGGGGTGCGCAGGGGGCGGGTCGGCAGGTCGGCCAGGCGGGCCGGCGCCGGGTCGCTCCAGGTGACGGCCTCGCCGCCGGCCGCGGTCCAGTCGGCGTCGAAGATGCCCTGCACGTGGCCGGCGAGCACCGGGTCGCGCACCAGCACGCCCAGCTCGTGGATCTGGCCCAGGGCCCGCCAGTCGAAGTTCTGGCTGCCGATCCAGAACTTGTCGTCGTCGGCCAGGAAGTACTTGGCGTGCAGCACGCCGCCCCAGGGCACCTGCCAGGTGCGGGTCGCGGCGCCGGGCAGCGCGCCCAGCCAGGCAGGCACGTCGGGGTAGTTCTGCGCGAACTTGGCGTCGGCCAGGCAGCGCACCGGCGCGCCGCGTCCGGCGGCCGCCGCGACGGCGTCCAGGACCGGCGCCAGCAGGTCCGGAGCGCTGTCGGGGCCGTAGGCGTCCTTGCCGTCGCCCTTGCGGCTGAAGTAGAAGCCGGCCAGGTCGATGCGGTGCGCCGCGCCCAGGGTCTCGCGCCAGACGTCCGGGGCGTCGGGCAGGTCGGGCAGGTCGAGCACGGTGTGCTCGGGCCAGCTCTCGGCGAAGACGACGGTGCCGGGGGCCTCGTCCGCCAGGGCGGCGGTGGCCAGCGGCAGGGCCAGCAGGACGACGGTCAGGATGCGCATGCGGCATGGTCCTTTCGTGGGATGACGCCGCCCAGCATAGCCGCACCGGCGGCGGCGGACAACGGCCCTTGCGCGAAAAAAGCCCCCGCCCAGTGGGGCGGGGGCCTTCTTGCCGTTCGGCGGGTCGCGGTCAGCCGCGGGCCCCGTCCAGCATGACGCCGAGCTCGGCCATGCGCTTGCCGTGGTCCTTCGCGAAGGCGACGACGCCCGCGGCGATGGACTTCGGGTCGATGCCCGCGCTCTCGCAGACCTCGTCCACCGAGCCGCCCGGGCGCCACTTGTCGTCGTGGTCGCTGCTGAGCGAGTAGCGGTCGGCCAGCGGGTTGAAGGTCCAGTCGTGCATGAGCCGCTTCGAACGGTTGGTCACGAAGGTGCTGTTGAGCTTGTCGCCCGCCGACAGCACGCCGTCGCGGTAGGCCGCATCCTGCAGCGCGAACAGCTGCGGGCTGGGCACCGCGACGAACTTGATGTTCACGCCGGCCGCGTCGATCTCCGGCAGCGCGCGCAGCAGGTTGTAGGTGCTCATCGTGCCCTGGACCATGACCACGCCCTGCTTCGGCAGGCCGGGCTTCCAGTCGCGCAGCACGTAGGCGCCCCTGGCCGCCAGCAGGTGCGAGCCCAGGCCCAGCGCCGCGCGGTCGGGAATCGGCACGCCCGGGCGCGTCAGGTGCAGCGCCACGATGGGCGAGTCGGTCTTCAGCGCCGCGGCCAGCATGACCGGCACCTCGTTGTACTCCCACGGGTGGATGTCGATGACCGCGCCGTCGGGGAACAGCTGCGTGGCGCCGGGGCTGAAGATGCCGAAGTGGGTGCGGCTGTCCTCGGCCGTCTCGGGGCCGCTGTGGCCGGCCACCCAGATGGTCTTGCCCACCTTCAGCTCGCAGTCCTGGGCCAGCTGGCTGTACAGGCGCATGGCGCCGTACTTCAGGTAGCTGAACGAGCCGTAGGTGCTGCTGGCGGTGTAGAAGCCGTTGAAGTCGTGCTCGGGGTCGTCCGAGAAGTTCACCGACGCCGCGCCGACGGTGAGGCCGGCGTTGGCGAACTCGGTGATGCCCTGCGGCAGGATCACGCCGTCGGGATTGGTCTCGCGGTTGTACCAGCCGGTGTTGGGCATGTCGCCGAAGGCGTCGCCGAAGCCCGAGATGTTGGTCGAGCCGGCCAGGTCGGCCGAGCAGACCAGGAACAGCGGGCGGCCGTACTTCTTCAGGCTGTAGCTGTTGACCCAGCTGCCCCACTTGGCGAAGCCGGCGCGGTTGGGCTGGTTGGCGCCGGGCTTGGCCCACATCTCCTCGGGGTACGCGGCCACGTCCAGCAGGGCGGGATCGTGCAGCGGGTTCTTCGTCGTGGGCAGGCGGAAGCCCTCGATCTCGGCCGGCACGCTGTCGCCCAGCTCGACCAGGCGGTCGGTCAGGTACGTCAGCAAGGCGTCGTCGCCGCGCAGCACGTCCAGGGCCGCGTTCAGGTTGTCGGCGAACTGCTGGCGCAGGGCGGCCTTGTCCTTGGGGGCGGCCTCGCCCGTGCCGTGCCACGTGGTGCCGTACTTCTGCGTGAAGTCGCTGCGGCAGTGCCAGAAGTTCTCGTCGTTCATCTTGTGGGGCGAGCCGTGGCTCGGCGCATCGTACTTGTAGTAGCCGCGGCCCTTGCGCGTGCGGCCGAAGGTCATGCCCGGGCGGCCGGCGGGGTGGTCGCCGTGCACCATCTCGAGGATCGCCCTGGTCACCTGCGCCCAGTCGCTGCCGTCCTGCGCCTCGTGCACGTGCCAGCCGTAGGACTCGAACCAGTCGCGCGGCGAGCCGTGCACGATGCTGCTGGTCGGATGCGGGTCGATACCGAAGTCGTTCCAGTCGATGATGATGTTCAGGTTGTCCAGGCCCAGGCCGTAGGCCGAGTTCTTCGTCTCGTGCCAGCAGCCGGCGGTGTGGCCGCCCTCGCCCTCGATGCCGAACACGCGCACGCCCTTGGCCCGCGCCGCCTTCAGCGCCATGGCCTCGCCGGCGGCCGGGGGCGCGCCGTGGCCGCTCGGGCCGGTGTTGAACTTCACGAACAGGTTCTTCTCGGCCATCTCGACGTGGCCGGGCAGGCCGCCGCGGTTGCGGAAGTCCAGCAGGTCCTCCCACAGCAGCGTGCGGGCGCGGCCGCCGCCGATGGCGTACTTCGCGTCGCCGGTGCGCTCGTGCA
>DAOPJF010000018.1:0-16038 GCA_035399525.1 Candidatus Krumholzibacteriia bacterium
TGGGCCGGGTTGCGCATGAGCACGACCTGGAGGCCGTTCTCCAGGCGCAGCAGCTCGATGTTGGCCGGCAGGGCGTGGAACGCCGGCTCCAGCGGCTGGTCGGCGTAGGCGGGGGCTGCGGGGGTGGGCGCGGGCACCAGGGCCAGGGCCGCCGCGCACAGCAGGGCGGTCAGCGGGATCCGGGTCATGCTCTCGTCCTTTCGGGTGTTCATCCGCCGCAGGCGGCCTCGGCCCCGTCGATGATGCCGACGAAGTCCGCGGGCTTCAGGCTGGCGCCGCCGATCAGGCCGCCGTCCACGTCCGGCTGGCCGATCAGCTCGCGCGCGTTGTCGGGCTTGCAGCTGCCGCCGTAGAGGATGCGCATGGCGGCGGCCGTCTCGGCGCCCAGCAGCTCGCCCACCAGGCGGCGCGAGTGGGCGTGCATCTGCTGGGCGATCTCGGGCGTGGCCGTCTCGCCGGTGCCGATGGCCCACACCGGCTCGTAGGCCAGCACCAGGTTGTAGGCGTTGGCGCCGTCCAGGCGCGGCAGCACGCCGCGCAGCTGGGCGTCGACCACGGCCTCGGCGCGGCCCGACTTGCGCTGGTCCAGCACCTCGCCGTAGCAGAAGATGGCCTTCAGGCCCGCGGCGAACACCTGCTCGATCTTGCGGACGAAGTCGTCGTCCTGCTCGCCGTAGTACTCGCGCCGCTCGCTGTGCCCGATGATGACGTGGCGCACGCCGGCCTCGGCCAGCATCGCCGCCGACACCTCGCCCGTGAAGGCGCCCTTGGCGTGGGTCGCGCAGTTCTGGGCGCCCAGCTGCACCGGGTCGCCGTGGGCCACGGGCGCCACCGCCGGGATGGTCAGGAAGGGCGGGCACACCACCACGTCGCCGCGCAGGTCGCGCCCCTCGAGCAGCTCGGCCACGCCGGCGGCCAGCTCGCGCCCGGCCACGGGCCCCATGTTCAGCTTCCAGTTGCCGGCGACCATGTAGCGGCGCATGACGGACTCCTTGGCGGGAAGGGTACGGCGCGGGAACCCGCCCCCTGGCGGGCTCCCGCAGGCCAATATGTCATGTTCCGGGGGCGATGTCCACCGGCCCCGGGCGGGGCCGGGGGGCCCCGGAGGGCGGGTCAGAGGCCGGCGCCGGCCAGGTCGTCCAGGCCGTGCTTGTCCCGCAGCGACCCGAAGGTGGCGATGGCCTCGACGGTCATCCGGCGCTTGTCGAGCTCGGGCAGGAACGCGCTCTTGAAGCCGTTGATCAGCACGTGCTCGGTCTCCAGCAGCGTCAGGTCGAAGGTGTCCACCGCCCGGCGCAGCTCGCGCAGGGGCGAGGTGCGCGCGAACAGCGTGTTGTCGGTGTTCAGGCTGACGCGCAGGCCCTTCTTCAGGTACTGCCGGAAGGGGTGGTCGCCCAGGTCGGCCACGACCCCGCTCTGCAGGTTGCTGCCCAGGCAGACCTCCAGCGGGATGCGGTTGTCCGCCACGTACGCCATCAGGTCGGGATCCTCCTCGAGCCGCGTGCCGAGGCCGATGCGGTTGGCGCCGCACACGTGCAGGGCCTGGTGGATCGAGGCCGGGCCGTAGCCCTCGCCCGCGTGGATGGTCACGTTCTGGTTGTTGTTCAGGCAGTGGTAGAAGGCCTCGCGGTGGCGCTTGGGCGGGTTGTCCTGCTCCTCGCCCGCCAGGTCGAAGGCCACCACGCCCCGACCCTTCCACTCTACGGCCAGCCTTGCCAATTCCAATGACTTGGCCGGCTCGATGGTGCGGATGCCGGTGATGATGATGCCCGTTCGGATGCCCCTGGCCGCCCCCGCGGCGTCCAGGCCGCGCTTGACTGCCGCGATGGCGTCGTCGGGCGACAGCCCGCCCGCGGTGTGGAACAGCGGGCAGAAGCGCACCTCGGCGTACCAGACGCCCTCGGCGGCGAAGTCCTCGGCCAGTTCGTACGCCACGCGCTCGAGGTTCCCCGCCGTCTGCAGCACCGCGGTGGTGTGGCGGAAGTGCTCGAGGAACTCGTGCTGGCAGGTCTCGCGCTCGGCGGGGAAGTGCCTGGCGCGCACCTCGGCGGCCGTCCCGGACACGTCCAGGCCCGCGGCCGGCCCCAGCTCGATGAACGTCTCCAGGCGCAGCGAACCGTCCAGGTGCACGTGCAGGTCCGTCTTCGGCAAGGCGGCCAGCACCTCGTCGGGGATGGCCGCGCCGCGCAGCAGGTCGCTCGGTCGGTAGTCGCCCAGCCTCATTTGCTCTTCGCCGCCTTCCTGGCCCGCTTGCCGGCCTTCTCGTGCTTCTCCTCGTGGGCCTCGCGGATCATCCGCAGCAGCTCGAGCTGGGCCGCGTTGTCGTCGCGCAGGTTCACCGCCTCGGTGTCGATGATGCGCACCGGGCACAGCGCCGGGGCGCGCTCGATCCAGTCGCCGTAGGCCGCGTGCAGGTCCTGCAGGAAGTCCAGCGGGATCTCCGACTCGCAGCTGCGCGCCCGCTGCCGGATGCGCTCGAGCGCCGTCTCGGGCCGGCAGTGCAGGTAGATGATCAGGTCCGGCGCCTGCAGGAACGAGGTCATGTTGCGGAAGATCTCGCGGTAGTTCTGGTAGTCGCGCTCGTCCATGCAGCCGCGCCGGTACAGCGTGGGCGCGAAGATCTCCACGTCCTCGTAGATGGTGCGGTCCTGGACCGCCGAACCCGGCCTGTCCATGATCGCCTTCTGCACCTCGAAGCGCTGGCTCAGGAAGTAGACCTGCAGGTGGAAGCTCCACCGGGCCATGTCCTTGTAGTAGTCGTCGAGGTACGGGTTGTTGATCACCGGCTCGAAGAACATCCGCCAGCCGAACACCTCGCCGATCATGGTCGTGACCATGCTCTTGCCCACGCCGATGTTGCCGGCGATGGACACGTAGAAGGGCGTCGCCGGCTCGGGGCCGGCGCCCAGCTGCTTCTTCAGGCGGGTGTGGTTCATGCCTGGGCCTTCCGGTCGGGGCGCCGGCCGCGGGGCCCTACTCGGGCGGCCGGGGCTGGCGATTCAGGAAATCGCTGTACTCGGTCGAGATGTAGCTGCGCACGCGCCCGCCGTCCGGCAGCACGGCGAAGACCAGGGCGCCGTAGTAGTAGTCCGTCGCGCCCGGTCCGTACTTGAAGTCGTACACCGAGATCGAGGTCGGGCCCGGCGCATCCTGGCTGCTGCCGAAGGACAGGTCGTACTCGCCGTAGGCCGAGAACGCCTGGATGCGGTCGTTGCCCGTGTCGGCCACGTAGATGCGGCCTGCGCCGGCGACCACGACGGTGCTCGGCGTGTCGAAGGCGCCCAGGCTGTCCGAGGCTCCGGGGACCCAGTCCTCCTGGCCGCATCCGGGCGCGTTGCCCAGCACGTACTCGTCGGCCGCGGGCACCGGCGCACAGCGGGGGAAGGGCAGGAACAGGGCCGGCGTGCCGCGCAGGTCGGCGTCCGCCTCGTCGGGCGTCGGGTCGAAGCGGATGATCCAGTGGCGCAGCGAATCGGCGTCGCACACCAGCACGTGGTCCGCCGCATCCCGCGCCAACCCGATGGGTTTCTTGACGTCGCGCACGCCGTTGCCCCGGTTGGCCGCCAGCTTGCCGAAGGGCAGCAGGCCGCCGTAGGCGTCCACCGCATAGCGGTGCACGATCGCCGCATCGGGATCGGCCAGGTACAGGAAGGTCACGGCGTCGGGGTCGGCCTCGGCCCCGAGCGGGCTGACGGCCATGCTCGTGACGCGGCCGACCTCCGGCAACGCCACGGCGCCCAGCGGCTGCAGGTCCCGGGTGAAGGTGCGCACGGTGTGCGTCCCCTGCTCCCAGACCATGATGCGGTTCGAGTCGGGCTCCTGGCACAGGGCCGTCGGGTCGGCCAGGCCCGCGACCATCGCCTGCTCCTCGAGGTAGATGTCGCGCTTGTGCAGTGCGTCGCCGGCCAGCAGGTAGAGGTTGCCCTGCACCTGCAGCACCTTGCGCGGATCGTCCACCGTGGTGGTCAGGTAGACGGTGTACTCGCGCAGGCCGAAGACGCCCTCGGGCTGGGGGATGGCGATCTTCTCGCCGCAACCTCCGGCGCCCAGCAGGGCCAGGCCCGTCAGCACCAGGGCCGCGACCGCGACCAGGACGGGAGTGTGACTCCGGCGCATCAGCGGTCCCCCCGTCGCCAGGCGTCGTCCGGCTTGCGCTTGTAGAGCGGCGACACGTCGATCGAGACGTGGTGCACGGTGCCGAAGGCCCCCATGTCGCTGTACGCGTAGTCCACGCGCAGGTTCAGCTGCTTGCGCACCAGCTGCAGGCCGAAGCCCGCCGCGAAGCCGCCCTCGTCGCGGCTCGACTCGTAGCCCGCGCGCAGGTGCAGCCGCTCGTAGAGGCTCAGCTCGGTGCCCATGCGGAACGTCTCGGACGCGTCGGACGGGTGGTAGAAGTCCGCCACCGTCATCAGGCCGACGCCCCGGGCCAGGTGCCAGGTCTTCGAAGCCCCGAACGAGCCCTCGGTCGGCGCCGAGAAGCTCTGGAAGGCGTCGGCCGGCGGCGCGCTGCCGTCGGGCAGGGCCGGCGGACTTCCGCCCGGGCGCAGGCTGCCGCCGAAGTTGCGGACCGAGAAGCCGACCTGCAGGTCGCCCATGCCCAGCATGTAGAGGATGCCCAGGTCCGCGAGCACCCCCGACAGCCGGTAGGAATCGAGGTTCTCCTGGTAGTACTTCACCGTGCCGCCCACCGAGAAGCGGTCGGTCATGGCGCGCGCCACGGTCAAACCGGCGAACATCTGGTTCGCGTTGAACGTCTGGCCGGTGCCCTGCTGGTACAGCTCGGTGGTGCGCATGATGTCGCCCGAGCGCAGGCTGCCGAAGGTCAGGGCGTAGCCGAAGTTCTGCCGGCGGGTGTGCACCGCCAGGTAGTCGAGGGCGATGTCGGCCGTGTACTCGCTGTGGCCGAAGAAGAAGTTCTGCCGGCCCGGCGTGCGCATGATGCCCGCGGGGTTCCAGAACGGCGCCGAGCCGTCCGTGGCCAGCGAGACGTAGGCCTTGCCCAGGGCGACGCCCCGGGCCCCGACCGGAATCTTCAGGAACTGGCCGCCGGCCGAACCGACGTTGTCGTCGCCGAACAGCCGGATGAGCTCGCTGCCCCGGGCGGGAACCGCCAGGGCGACCAGCAGCGCGATCGTGAGCAGGCGTCTTACCACTGGTAGCTCACCCCCCACATCACGAGCAACGGGTTCTCGATGTAGCTCGGGTCGATGCGCGACTTGGCATAGGCCTCGGTGTCGGTGCCCGGGTCCCACAGCGGCGTGACACCCGAGTTGTTGGCCTGCTCGGCGTCGTAGGCCCAGCGCGGGTCGTAGTTGCCCAGGGTGTAGCCGTCGCCCGTGTACGGGTTCACGCGCCGGTAGTTCCTGTGGTTCAGCAGGTTGCGCCCCTCGAGCCAGATCGTGACCTTCTCGGTGCGGCCGAACTTCCAGAACTTCGACAGGCGCAGGTTCAGGCTGCTCTTGTAGGGCCCGATGCCGCTGTACTTGTCGCCCTCCTCGGAGGTGTTCAGCTCGGTCCAGGTCAGCGGCGTGTAGCGCTGGCCGGCCTCGGCCGTGAACAGCGCGTTGGCGCTCCAGTTCGGGGGCAGCGTCCAGCCGAACAGCTCGGGACGGTCCTTGTCGAACACCGAGAAATCGGCGTTCAGGCTGACCGACCAGGGCTTGTCCCACAGCAGCGGGTCCCGGGTCAGGCCGCCCGTGTCCGTCGTCCCCCCGCCCGCCGACGGGCCCCACACGGCCTGCAGGTAGGCCTCGTCGGCGCTGCTGTTGGTGCCGGTGGTGCGCTGCAGCTCCAGGCTGGCGGAACCGCTCAGCCAGCGGGTCGTCCGCTTGATCACCGAGACTTCCACGCCCAGGCTGCGCGCCGAGTCGCCGTTGAAGTAGCGGATCGGGCTGATGTCCTGGCTCGTGTTGTCGTCGCTCGGATCGGGCGTCAGCTCGCCGCCGATGGTGACCGGCGACAGGCCCACCGACTTGGCGTAGTCGTAGATGTCGCGGCTGTAGAACGTGATGCCCATGCTCCACAGGCCGCCGAACTCGTGCTGCACGCCGGCCTCGTACTCGACGGTCACCTTCGGGTCGAGGTTCGGGTTGCCCAGCAGCGGCACGTTGGTCACGATCTGCGTCTCGAGCTGCGGATACACGTACGCGAACCGCGGCCACTGGCTGAAGTGGCCGTAGTTGAAGAAGAACTTGTCGCGCTCGGTGACCGGGAAGCTGATGCCCAGGCGCGGCGACAGCCTGGTCTTCCAGCGCCGGCCCAGGAAGCCCGTGGTCGAGTCGTAGAACTCGCCGGGCATGTCCGGGAAGATGAACAGGTAGTCCTCGGCGTTGTCCATGACGTGCTCGACCTCGCGGCCGGGCGCCCAGACGTCCAGGCGCAGCCCGGCGTTGATGATCATGCCCTTGTAGCGCGCCGTGTCCTGGAAGAACGCCGACCCGGTGATCGGGTGCGCGACGAAGATGTCCTGGCGCGAGGCCAGCGTGCCGCCGTCCGGGTTGCCCAGCTTGCCGGCCAGGTCGACCAGCTGCATCTCGGTGAACGAGACCTCGAAGCCGGTCTTTAACTCGTTGCCCCTGCCGCCCATGAACGACCAGGTGCCCTTGCCCGTCCACGACTCGACGTAGTGGTCGTGCCAGCGGTCGGTGTGCTGCGTCAGCTGGTCGTCCTGCCGCGCCGACTCCGGATACTTCACCGCGTAGGTGGTGAAGTCGTCGTTGCCGTTGAGGTTCGCGTGCATGCGGCTGAAGTTGCGGCCCACGGTCAGCTCGTACCAGGAGGTCTCGCCCAGCACCTGCCGCCAGTACACCTGCGAGAGGATGTTCTCGTTCGTGAACACCAGGGTCGAGTCCATGTGGTCGATGTAGTTGGTCGGGTAGCCCTCGCCCGGCAGCGTGTAGCCCGGGCTGACCGCCAGCTGGCGGTTCAGGTTCACGCTCAGCTTGTGGGTCGGGTCCAGGTGCCACGTCCACTTCGCCATGCCGTTCCAGTCGTTCTGCGTGCGCGGCGACCAGAGGCGCGACTCGTACACGGGCGACTCGAGCGGCTGCGTCCGCGAGTAGATCGGCAGGTAGCCGTCGCGGATGTCCATCGACCCGCTGACCAGCAGGTACTGCTTGCCCGGCAGGTTCACGCCCAGCTTGCGCAGTCCCTCGCTCAGGGGATCGGGCCCCGAGAGGGAGAGCTTCAGGATGTCGATGTTGTGCGGCTCGGTGAACGTGTCCAGGTCGCGCCAGTTCACCTGGTCCTGCTTGTCCACCGTCTGCGTGACGTAGTCGCGCTGGAGGCTGACCCGGCCCTCGACCCGGTCGCTGCCCTCCTTGGTGGTCACCTTGACCACGCCCGACACCGCCTGGCCGTACTCGGCGTTGAAGCCGCCGGTCAGCACCTCGACCTCGTTGATGATGGACGGGTCGACGTTGTAGCCGTAGCCGCCGCCCGCCAGCGGGTCGTTCACGCTCAGGCCGTCCACCACGAACATGGTGTCGTCGGCCCGGCCGCCGCGGATGTGGATCTCGTTGTCCTGCAGGGTCACGCCCGGTTGCATGGCCAGCATGTTGACCACGTCGTCCAGCGGCATCGATTCGAGCTCGCGCGCCGACATGAAATGGGCGCTGCCGGTGCGGTCGACCTCGACCAGGGCCCGCTCGGCCGCGATCTCCAGCGGCTCGACCATGATGGCCTTGACCTCGAGGTGGAAGTCGATGTTCGCCACCTCGCCCGGCCCGAGCGTCACCGTCGCGACACCCACCTCGTAGGAGACGTAGCTCGCCTTGATGGTGTAGGTCCCCGGGCGCAGGCCGCGCAGCATGTAGAAACCGTCGGTGAAGGCCATCGTGCCCAGGTTGGTGCCCGACAGGAACACGTTCGTGTAGGGCATCGACTCGCCGGACTCGGCATCGAAGATGCGGCCCTTGATGGCGGCCGGCGCCTGGGGCGGCGCGGCCTGCACGTGGGTCTGCGCCGCGGCGGGAGCCGCCAGCGCCAGCAGGGCCAGGAGGACGGGCGCCAGGCGCCGCAGCGGGATCATGGCGCGGTCACCCCCATCTCGAGGGTGAGGACGGCCTCGAAGAACGCGACGGCCTGGGCCCGCTCGAAGTACTCGGGCTGCAGGCTCACCGCGACGGCGCGGGCGGTCCCGTCCGCGCGCAGGGGCCAGCGCACGGCGGTGATGGGATCGCACGGCTCGAGGGCCCGGGTCGAACCGAAGCAGCCGCGGTCGCAGCAGGGCTCGAAGCGGTAGATCCACTGGGCGCCCGCCAGCGGCGCCAGGCCCAGCGCCTGGGCGAAGTTGCTGGTGCAGGTCATCGGCGGCAGCGACGCGTCGTCGCCGACGACCGCCAGGCCCGAGAAGTTGCGCAGCCCCGACGAGGGCGCCGGCGACGAGCCGATCTTCAGCACCGTGTTCATGAACGCCGGCGAGATGCCCGAGCCCGACCCGGTGATGACCTTCGAGACCATCAGCAGCGAGCCGGGCTGCTGGCCCGCCGTCGGGATCACGTACTGCCACAGCACGCCGTTGCGGCCTGCGGCCCTCGTCAGCACGTTGCTGGTGGCGCCGCCGTCGGCCCACAGCACGGCGCGGAACGCGCGCATGCTCTCGAGCAGCACCCACTCGCGGTCCGGGAAGCCGTAGCGCATCTCGTAGGTGTTCCAGTTGCCGTCGCCGTAGACCGTGTCCAGGACCTGGGCATAGAACGCGCGGCCGGCCGTCGACGCGTTGTCCGGCACCCAGAGCACGGGGCCCGACGGCGCGCGGACCTCCCACGTGTACTGGACGCGAGCGTCGGAAAGGCTCTCGTCCGCCACGGCCACCGTCAGGGTCTTCAGGCCGGGCGACGCCCCGTGCACCTCGACCTCGAACGGCTTGATCTCCTCGGCCGTGCCGAACGGCACGCGGATCCAGCCGAGCTCGGGATCGGCCGCAGGGTCGTCCTCGTCCCAGGTCGTGTCCGGGTCGCCGTCGGCCAGGGTCCAGCGGAAGAAGTCGTCCATGGTCACGGCCCCGTCGGGGTCGTGGACCACGAAGCGGAAATTGCAGTAGCCGTAGTTCCAGATCACGGTGTCGCCGTCGATGACCTCCCACTGCATGTTCACCAGCGGGTTGTAGTCGGCCTCCATGGCGATCTGCGGCGGGAAGTTGCGGATGGCGAAGTACTGGCTCGCCGTGTCGCTGTAGGCGCCGCGGTCGTCGCGGCAGACCACCAGCAGCCGGGCGTCGGTGACGCCGGTCTCGTCGGTCGAGAAGGTGACGACGGTGTCCTCGGTGGTCGTCACGATCCAGGGCGCGTCCTGGTCCGCCGGCGTGCGCAGGCTGACGTTGTAGTCCTGCACCCAGCCGTCGCGGTCGGTGCCCGACCAGGCGAACCGGGCGCGGTAGTAGCTGGTGGGCGCCAGGTCACCGCCCGAGTCCACCGGCGCGACGAAGATGCGCGCCACCGGCGCGGCGTTGGGCACCGTCGACGCGTCGAACGGATCGTTGGCCGCGCAGCCGGCCAACCAGGCGCCGGCACCGGCGAGGGCGGCCACGACGGCCGCCGCCAGGGGCGCCGTGCGCCGCAGCGCAGGGATCTGTCCCTTGCGGGTCTTCACTTGATGATCACCAGCTTCCCGCGCTGGACCTCGCCGCTGGCCAGGTCCTCGACGGCGTACACGTACAGGCCCGACGCGATGGCGCGGCCCTTGATGCTGAGCACGTCCCAGAACTCCTGGCCCGAGACGGCGCTGTCGTGCTCAACCGTGTCGACGAGGTCGCCGGCGACGGTGAAGATCTTGATGGTGCAGCGCGCCGGCAGGTTCGTGAACCAGATCTTGCGATTCGACTCGAGCGGCGTGCCGTCGTACATCGACGCCGCCCGGTAGGGATTCGGATACACGCCGACGCCGGGCTTGCCGTCCACGGACGGCGCGGGCCCCGGGTACAGGGTGTCGACATTGGCGTAGAAGCCGCTCTCGAGCTCGGGCAGCTGGTGCTGCAGGTTCGGCGCGCTGTACGACGTCACCGAGTAGAGGTACGGGAAGCCCTCGCGCAGGCCGGTGTCCACCACCTCGCGCAGGCCGTCCCCGTTCAGCGGCGGCAGTCCCGTATCGAAGCCCACGCCGTCGATGACGTCGTACTGGGCCACGAGCGTCGCCACGTCCGTCGGCAGCGGGTGCTCGGGCGAAAGGTCCAGCGCCTCGCCCTCGTAGCGGTAGATGCGGTACCCCTGGAAGTCGGGCTCGCCGGTCGCCGTCGAGATGTGGTGCTCGGGCGAGCGGCGCGGGTCGGTGGGATCGAGCGCCGTCCCCGTCGAATCGGTCTCGACGCCCGGATCCCAGCGCAGGATCACCGAGTCCTCGGCGTAGCCGAACTGCAGGCGCGGCGACGGCGGCCCCTGGGGCAGGTTGAATCCCGTGTCGTAGGCCAACTGCGCGACCTTGCTGTTGGCCAGCAGCGCCAGCGAATCGACGCCGGCGACGATCGCCCAGGTCATGTGCAGCGTGTCGCCGGCGGCCCACGACGGGAACGGGCCGGTGGACATCAGGCTGACCCAGTTGCCCTCGCGCGTGAAATCCTGGTCCTGGGTCTCGCCCACGTCGAACTCGCCGTTGCTCATGATCTGATACTTGCCCGGCAGCAGGGTCGTGCTGTCGGTCGAATCGTAGTACCAGCTGTCCTGGCTCGGCACGCCGCGGTAGCTCCACTGGTTGTAGTTCACCGGGCGCACGCCGGTCGCGGGCTGCGGCGCAGGCGAGGTGCCCAGCAGGCGGTAGCCGATCCAGCTGGTGGCCAGGCCCTCCTCGCCGTCGGCGTCGTGCTCGAAGGCCATCCAGATGTTCGGGTCGCCCTCGACCCGGTACGGGTCGTACAGCCAGTCCTGGCCGCCCAGCGCCCCGTTCTTGTCGTCGTAGTAGTTCCAGCGCAGCACGGCGTTGGGGTCGTAGGGGTTCGTGTGCTCGGTGTTGCCCACCGTCGTGTCGATCCAGAAGCCCAGCCACACGTCGCGCAGCTCGGTGCCCGAGACGTTGACCAGCGCGTAGTCGAGCACGATGAAGTCGTCGGCCCGGCTCGTCTCCCAGGCCAGCACGCGCAGGGCCACGTGGATGCCCAGCGGCCAGTGCGTCGAGCTCACGCGGTAGTCGTTGAAGAACATGTTGAACTGCTGGTTGGCCAGCGCGGCGGGGTTCCAGTTGGGGCGCGTGGGATCGCTCGACCAGATCTGCGTCAGGTAGTCGGTCTCGCTCGAGGCATAGGCCTCGAACTCGCGCACCACGTCGCCCTCGACCAGGCCGTTGGCGTCCTGCGAGCCCGACGACACGCGCAGCACGCCCTCGGCGTTGCGCGCACCCACCCACAGGCCGCCGCGGTAGATGTGTTCGACGTGGCTGCCGGGGGGGTACTCGCCCGCCGGCAGGCCCGGGTAGCTGAAGGCATGCCCGATGTAGCCGAGGTTCGTCACGTTGACGCGCAGCAGGCCGGCGCTCGTGTACTTGTCGATGTCGACGGCGCCATGGGCCGCCAGCGCAAACCCCAACAGGCCCGCGACGACGGAATGGCGAATGGCGCTGGAACCGAGCCTGGGCAAGGTGTCCTCCGCGGGGCGGGGTCGGCGGTGCGGCGAACCGGGCGGGGCGGGTCGGCGCAGGTGACAAGACGCCGACACGCGTCCCTGGAACACGTGTCGGGGTTGGCGAAGTTAGCGGTTGGCGTGCCGCGCTGTCAATGCACTAACATGAGGACATCGAGGATTCACGCGATGTTGACAATCACGATCGAATTCGACCGGCTCCTGGTCCCCCTCATGACCCGGCGCGACGCCCGCGACACGGGTGTGGTGGTGCGCCGGCTGGCCGGGACGACCACCCTGGCCGACGCCATCGAGGCCGTCGGCATCCCGCGGGTCGAGGCCTCCGGAGCAGTCGATGCGGACGGCCGCCCCCGCGGCCTCGGCGAGCGGGTGACCGACGGCGACCACCTGCGCGTGGCCGGCGTCGCGACGGCCGATCCCGGTCCGGCCCGCTTCCTGGGCGACCGCCACCTGGGCGCGCTGGTCCGCCTGCTGCGCCTCTTCGGCTTCGACACGGCTGCGGCCGCCCGCGAAGCCGAGGCGGACCTGGCCCGCCGGGCCCGCGACGAGGACCGCATCCTTCTCAGCCGCAACCGCGCCCTGCTCAAACGGCGCGAGCTGGGGTCCGCCATGCTCGTGCGCGAGGACGATCCCGACGCCCAGGCGGCGGCGGTCCTGCGCCGGTACGGCCTGGCCGACCGCTGCCGCCTGGGGCACCTCTGTCCCGCGTGCGGAGCCGCGGTCCGCGCCGTGGCGAAGACCGCGGTGGCCGACCGCATCCCGCCGCGCACGGCCGCCTGGCTGGATGACTACCGGCTGTGCGCGGGCTGTGGACGCCTGTACTGGGACGGCACGCACCTCGATCGCCTGGGGCCCCGGCTCGAGGCGATCCGGGCGGCCGCCCGCCGGCCCGCCTGACCGGGTCGACCCGGCGCCGTCCGTGCGCTATGTTGGCGTCCGCTGCAGCCGCCGTCGTCCCCCTGCCCGGAGCGCCATGGCCACGACCTGGTCCCGCCCGATCACCCTGGACCGCCCCCTGTGGCGCTGCGCCACCGCCTGGCCCGCCGGCCCGGTGGCCCTGCTGGACAGCGCCATGGACCCGGGGCGCCTGGGCCGGTGGTCGTTCCTGGCGGCCGAACCCGCCGCCCAGGTGACCGCCCGTCGCCTGGGACCCGGCGCGCCGGGGGAACCGGCCCCGTTCGAGCTGGAACTGACGGCCTGGCGCAGCCCCGACGGCACGCGCCACGGTTCGCCGGCGGTCCGACGGTGGACAGGAAATCCATTCAACTCGTTGCGCAACATACAATTGGATTACGCGGCCGACGGCGGGCCGGCCCTGCCTGGCCTTCCCCCGTTCCAGGGCGGCCTGGTAGGCTGGCTGGGGTACGGCGCCGCCCACGCCCTGGAGCACCTGCCGTCGGCCGCGCGGGAGGACCAGGACCTGCCCGACGTGGCCTTCCTGGTGGCCGACGCCGTGCTGGCCCAGGACCACGCCACGGGACAGGCGTGGCTGAGCGTGACCGGGCGGGGCGCCGACCCCGCGGCCGATGCCGAGGCGACCTTCGCCCGTTGGCAGGATCGCCTGGCCGCCCCCGCGCCCGCGCCGGCCGACCCCGGCCCGGCCCGGTCCGTCGCGGTGCGCTCCCGGTGGGACCGCGCCGCCTACGCCGCCGCCGTCGAGCGCTGCCGCGCGCACATCCTGGCCGGCGACGTGTTCGAGGTGTGCCTGACCCAAAGGCTGGAGGCCGACCTGCCCTGCCCGCCGTGGCGGCTGTACGAGGTGCTGCGGGCCGGCAACCCGGCGCCCTTCGCCGCGTGGCTCGACCTGGCCGGCGTGCAGGTGGTGGGCGCGTCGCCCGAGCGCTTCCTGAGGCTCGACCGCGACGGCCGGGCCGAGAGCCGCCCCATCAAGGGCACGCGCCCCCGCGGGGCCGATGCCCGGGCCGACGCCGCGCTGTGCGCCGAGCTCGCGGCCAGCGACAAGGACCGCGCCGAGAACGTCATGATCGTCGACCTGGTGCGCAACGACCTGGGCCGGGTCTGCGTGCCCGGCTCGGTGACGGTGCCCGAGCTGCTGGCCGTCGAGACCTACGCCACCGTGCACCAGCTGGTCTCGACGGTGCAGGGCCGCCTGCGGCCCGGGTGCGACGCCGTCGACCTGGTGAAGGCCGCGTTCCCCGGCGGGTCCATGACCGGGGCCCCGAAGATCGCCGCCATGGCGATCATCGACGGCCTCGAACCCCTGGCCCGCGGCATCTACAGCGGCGCGGTGGGCTACTTCGACCGGGGCGGCGGCATGGACCTGAGCATCGTCATCCGCACCATCGTCTGCCGGGACGGCCGGGCCACCTTCGGCGTCGGCGGCGCCGTCACCGCCGACAGCGATCCGGGGGCCGAGCACGACGAGGCGATGGCCAAGGCGAAGGCGCTGATCCGGGCCTTGGGCTCTCCCTAGGGAACACGAGGTTGACCGTGGGCGGACCCGCCGGCACCCCGGCATGCCTATTGTTTCTTCAATGAAAATGCATTAGTATTTTTCAACACATTCACAACCGTCACGATGACAACCGGTCAACAAAATCGCGATATTTCGACATTTTTTAACGGAGGATCTGGCCCATGGGTACGGTTTTCCGAGCCTCGCGCGTCACGATCGGCGCCCTGCTGTTGACCCTCGCCCTGGCGGCAGCTCCCGTCCGGGCGACGCCAGAACGCTGGAACGGCCATCCTTTCGTCTTCGTCCTGATGACCGATGACGGCACCAAGTGCAACCTGGGCTGGGCCGAGGTGGCGCGGGAACGGGATTTCCGGTTCACCATCGCCGTCAACGCCGGCAAGGTCACCGCACGCCAGTTGACGGCGGCCGAAATGCACCAGCTGGCGGCCGATGGCTTCGAGATCGCCCAGCATGGACACAGCCACGGCTTCGACGGCGTTCCGCTCACCTGCCCGACACCCCCCAAGGGATCGCTCCAGGCCTACTTCGACTGCCCCGACCTGGACCCGGCGGCCGCCGCCGAAGCGCTGGCGGCCGAGATCAGCCGCACGCGCCTGGAGACCCTCGCGGATCTCCCTTGCGGCTCGGTGCGGACGCTCGCGTACCCGCGTCATCTGCTGTCGAAGGAGCTCATCGAGACGCTCGTCGCCGCAGGTTTCAGCGGCGCCCGATACGGCGAAAACAGCAGCTACGACAATTTCAGCGGCGGCGACTTCACGGTGCCCTCGCGCAATTCCTGGGACGACGGGATCTCGCTGTTCCGCGTGCCCATTGCCCACTACGCGACCTACTTCTTCGGCGACCACAGCGCCACGCCCCCGGTGTTCTACACCCACGAACAGTTCGTCGCCGCCGCCCAGCCGCTCATCGACCAGGCGCGGGAACAGGGCGGGATCTTCGCGATCTACGCCCACCACTTCGGCGACACGGACGATACGTGGGGGGACATCAACTACGGTTCGTCCGGCATGACGCCCACGGACCTCGAGTGGATGGTCGACCTCGTGCGAGCCAACGACGGGACGATCATGACGTTCGGCGACGCCGTCACCTACTACCGGGCACGGTCGTGCTGCACCGACGTGGACGAGGATCTCGTCTGGGTCGCCGCCAACGGGCCGAGCTCCACCCCGACGTCGATGGCCGCCGCGTCGATGGCCACCGCTCCGAATCCCTGCAACGGCGGCACGACCTTTACCTACGTCGTGGCGCAGCCGGGACCGGTCCGGCTGGCCCTGCACGACCTGAAGGGACGCCGCATCGCCACGATCGTCGATGCCTACAGCGCGGCAGGCACCTGGACGGCACACTGGAACGGGCTCGACGACGGCGGCAGGGCCGTGCCGTCGGGCGTATATGTCGCCCGCCTGGCCGAGGGCGGGCACCTGGACGCGGTGAGGGTAACCCTGCTGAAGTGATCGGGACGGGCCGCGTCCGTCAGAGCGTGTGCACGCGCCCGCACCGCGGACACTTCGCGCGCGGCGCCGCGAAGTCCGGCGGCAGCTTCAGCACCGTGCCGCAGGGGCAGGAGATCATGCGCCAGTCGCTCTCGCGGTAGAGGAAGTCGTCGACCTGGCGCGCCCGCTCGCGGCGCAGGGGGTCGTCGCGCAGGATCGGTCCGCCGCCCTCGGCCGGCCGCAGGTCGCCGCCGCGGAGGTCGTTCTTCAGCGCCGAGCCGGGAATGACGCCGCCGCCGCCCTTCACCTTGCGGTACGCCTCCTCGTAGCCGGCGAACGATCCCTTGCCCATGGCCCTTAGGATGCGCACGCGCTCGTCGATGGGCGGATGCGTGCTGGTGGCGTTGGCCGCGGCCTTCCCGGCGCGCTTGAGCGGATTGATGATGTACATGGGCGCGGTCGCGCTGTTGGCCGACGCCAGCACGCGCGGCGAGGCGGCGATCTTCTCGAGCGCCGACGCCAGGCCCTCGGGGTAGCGCGTGAACGACGCCGACGACGCGTCCGCCAGGTACTCGCGCTTGCGGCTGACGGCGAAGTA
>DAOPJF010000019.1:0-15276 GCA_035399525.1 Candidatus Krumholzibacteriia bacterium
ACGTTGAACGAGGTGTTGACCACGACGCCGCAGCCCGTGCGCTCCTCGAAGGCCTTGATCAGCCGCCAGTACCGCGGCGACGTCTCGCGGTTGACCGACTGCACCCGCGCCGAGTAGTCCACGTGGGTGATGGCCGGCACGTCCGAGCGCACCACGTTCAGCTTGCGGATGCCGAACCAGCTCCGCTCCTCGTCGGACATGGGCAGGCGGCGATCGGCCTGCACATCGGCCACCAGCAGCATGTAGGGGCTGGGCACGCCCAGCTCGAAGTAGTCGGACGTGCGCTCCTCCAGGCACGAGGGCGCGAACGGCCGGAACGACTCGCGGTACTTGATCTTGAGGTTCATGGTGCGCTGCATGGTCGTGTTGCGCGGATCGCCCAGGATCGAGCGGTGGCCCAGGGCGCGGGGCCCGAACTCCATGCGCCCGTAGTGGTGGCCCACGACCAGCCCCTGCTCGAGCAGCTCGGCCACGCGGCGGGCCAGCGCGTCCTCGTCGGCGATCTCCTCGGCCACCGCGCCGGTGCGGGCGATCAGCGCCTCGACCTCGTCGCGGCCGTGGGCCGGCCCCAGGTACGAGCCCTGCTGCGCGTCCGGTTCGACCGCCGTGCGCGGGTTGTCCAGCATGTGGTGCCAGCCCAGCAGCGCCGCGCCCAGGGCGCCGCCCGCGTCGCCGGCCGCCGGCTGGATCCACAGCCGCTTGAACGGCCCCTCGCGCAGCACCCGCCCGTTGCCCACGCAGTTCAGCGCCACGCCGCCGGCCAGGCACAGGTTCTCGCGCCCGGTCTGCGCGTGCACGTGGCGCGCGATGCGCAGCATGACCTCCTCGGTCAGGGCCTGGATGGTCGCCGCCAGGTCCATCTCCTTCCGGGTCAGCTCGGACTCGGGCGCCCGCGGCGGGCCGCCCAGCAGGTCGTGCAGCTTCGGGCCGGTCATGGTCAGGCCCTGGCAGTAGTTGAAGTACGACTGGTCGACGTGGAACGAGCCGTCGTCCTTCAGGTCCACCACGTGCTTCAGCAGCAGGTCCAGGTACTTCGGCGTGCCGTAGGGCGCCAGGCCCATGACCTTGTACTCGCCCGAGTTCACGCGGAAGCCCGTGTAGTAGGTGAACGCGCTGTACAGCAGGCCCAGCGAGTGGGGGAAGCGGATCTCCTGGTGCAGGTCGACGCGCCCGCCCTCGCCCGTCCCCCAGGTCGTGGTCGACCACTCGCCCACGCCGTCCAGCGTGACGATGGCCGCCTCGGCGAAGGGCGACGGGAAGAAGGCGCTGGCGGCGTGCGACTCGTGGTGGCCGGCGAAGCGGATGGGCGCCTGGCACCCGGGCATGGCCGCGCGGATCTCCTGCGGGATGAACAGCTTCGTCCTCAGCCACTGGGGCATGGCCTTCAGGAACGAGCCGAAGCCCGCCGGCGCGAAGGCCAGGTAGGTCTCCAGCAGGCGCTCGAATTTCAGCAGCGGCTTCTCGTAGAACACCACCAGGTCGAGGTCGCCCGCCTCGAGGCCCGCCTCGCGCAGGCACGCGGCCACGGCGTGGCGCGGGAAGCGCTCGTCGTGCTTGACGCGGGTGAAGCGCTCCTCCTGCGCCGCGGCGACGATGCGCCCGTCGACCACCAGGGCCGCCGCGCTGTCGTGGTACCAGGCGCTCAGGCCGAGGATGGCCGTCATGGCGAGGCCTCCGTCAGCAACGGCGGCATCGCCACCGAGGACGGCAGGGCGGCGCGGGCGGCGTCGAGCAACGAGGCTGGCAGGGATCCGTCAGCCCCCGCGCCCGTGGTGATCAGGCAGGCGAGGGCCGCCGCCATCACCGCGTGCCCGTCGTCGGTCAGGTGGATGCCGTCGCGCATGATCAGCCGGTCGTCCTGGCCCAGCTGCGCGAACAGCCCGTCGGCCGACAGCACCGCCAGGCCGCGCCGGCCCGCCAGCGTGCGGACCACCTCGAGGTACGATCCGTGCAGGGCCGCCGGATCCTCGCCCGGCAGGATGTAGCCCGTCTGCTCGAGCCGCTGCCGCGCCTCGGGCGTGAAACGGAAGGGCGCGGCCACCACGATCACCTGGGCGCCCGTGGCGGTGATGTCCTGCGTGATCGTGTCGAGGTTGGTGCGGTAGTCCGCGAGGGCCACGCGCACCGGCGGCGGCGACGGCCGGCGATGCAGCACCGACAGCAGGCGCAAGCCCCCCCGGCGCCGGTCCGCGTAGTCGCGGTCGGCCAGGCCCGTCGAGCGCCAATGGTCGTTCCAGCCGTAGTAGACCACCACGAGATCGGGCTTCAGCGCCAGCAGCTGCGTGTGCAGCCAGGTCAGCCCCTGGAAGGTGGTGTAGCCGGGCACGGCCGCGTTGAAGACCTCCCAGCGCGGGCCGAGCGCGCGCTCCAGCAGCTCGGAGTAGGGCGGTTCGGCCATGGAGATGCGCGAGCACGAGTCGCCCAGCACGATCAGGCGCAGCCGCTGGCCCTTGGGCGACACGGGCCGCCGCGGATGGATCGCGCCAATCGCCTGGTCGACAGGAGAAGTGCGGACCGGCAGGGTCCAGAACAGGTCGGCGTCGGGCTCGAACCCGCCGCGCTCCAGCGCGCCCCGGGTGTTGACCCCGAAGTTCATTTCGGGCGTGATCCGGCCATACCCCACCGCCCGCAGCACCAGTTCGGCCGCACCGAGGGATACAGCGATGCTCACGAGCAGGAGCACACTCCTGCGCACGACGACACGCAAAGGGGGAACCTCCGGCGGGCGGCGAGAGAACTCGTCAGAGGCGTCAAGTCAAGGAATTGTAAAGGATTTCTGTAAACTGTGTCAATAGTGTTACGGAGCTCACGCCTCGTCCCCGGGCTCCCAGTCGTCGCGCACCAGCACCAGGACGGCGCTGTTGGGCACGATCAGGTAGGACTTCTTCTCGAAGGTGATCTCGACGGCCGCCTTCTGCAGGAACAGCACGTAGTCGCCCTCCTGGGCCTGCATGGGCACGTAGCGCGGGCGCTCGCCCTCGCCGAAGGGTTCATCGGCCTCCGCGGGCATGGCCACGGGCATGCCCGGGCCCACCGACACGACCCACCCGCCGCGGGCCTGCCGGGCCGACACGGCCGTGGGCGGCAGGTACAGGCCGGCGTTGGTGCGTTCCTCGCCGTCCTCGGGCCGCACCAGCAGCCGGTCCCCCACCACGATGAGCTTCTTCTTCAAGCGCGCCATGGTCCGTTCCCTCCGTCAGCGCAGGTGCCTGCCGCCGTTGAGCATGATCGTCTGGCCCGTCACGCCGGGGCTGCCCAGCAGGAACAGCAGGGCGTGGGCCACGTCCGCCGGCCCGCCGAAGCGCTCGAGCGGCAGCTCGTTCTTCGGCACGTGCCGGTATTGGCCGTCGGGACGCTCGGGCGGCAGCACCGCGCCCAGCGCCAGCTCGTTCACCCGCACCCGCGGTGCCAGGGCCAGGGCCAGGCTGCGGGTCAGCCCGTGCAGGCCGTACTTGCTGATGGAGTAGGCGAAATGGTCCGCCGGCGGCCGCAACGCGCGGTCATCGTTCAGGTTCACCACGTCGCCGACCGCGGCCCGCGGCAGCTGCCGCGCCAGACCCCGCGCCAGCAGGAACGGCGCCCGCAGGTTCACCGCCATGTTGCGGTCCCAGTCCGCCACCGTCGTGGTCATCACGTCCAGCGGCTCGAACACCGAGGCGTTGTTCACGAGGATGTCGATGGGCTGGCCCGCGAGCTTCGCGGCCTCGTCCACCAGCTGCATGTCCAGGTCGCTGCTCGCCAGGTCGGCCTGCAGCGTGTAGGCCTCACCGCCCGTCCGTTCGATCGCGGCCACCACCTCCCGCGCCTCGGCCTCGGAGGTGCGGTAATGGATGACCACGACCGCGCCGGCGTCGGCCAGCGCCTCGGCCAGCGCCCGCCCGATGCGACGCGCGCCGCCGGTGACCAGCGCGCAGCGGCCGGTCAGGAACCCGGGTTCGTGCCGGCCCCGCGCCGGCGGATCCACGAAGCGATCGATCACCATGCGCCCGTCCCCCCGTTCAGCGCAGCCTGACCACGATGGCCCCGGTCCCGCCCCAGCGTTGCGGAGCCTCGCTCCACGACGCCACCAGCGCCGGATGCGCATCGCACCACTCCCGCACGGCCGGTCCCAGCACCGACACGCCGCCGGCCGACCCGGTGCCCTTGCCATGCACCACCAGCACCTCGTCGCGCCCCTGGCCCGCCCAGGCCCGCAACTGGGCCTCGAGCCGCTCGAGGGCCTCGGCCAGCGTCAGCTTGCGCAGCAGGATCTCGGGCGGCCGCGCCGGGTCGATCGGCCGGCCCGCGGGACCGGGCGCCTCCTCGACGGCATCGCGGCGGATCGTGCGCTGCATGCCGCGCACGACGCCCTTCTTCCCCGGCGCTCTCGCCTTGCCGCGCCCCACGTCACTCCCTGGGCCTGAGCCTGGCCACGGTCGCGCCCCACGATCCGCTGTCGTTCGGATGGGCGAACGACTCGACCCCGGGGTGTTCCGACAGGATACCCTGCACGATGGTGCGCAGCACGCCGATGCCCTTGCCGTGGATGATGCGCACGTCCAGGATCCCGGACTCGCGGCAGGCCTCGAGCCAGTCGGGCACCAGGTCCTTCACGTCCTGCGGCCGGAACGCATGAAGATCCAGCACGCCGTCCAGCGGCAGCGCCGCGGGCGCCTCGTCGTCGGGCGACCAGGCGGCATCATCGTCGTCGTCCGCATTGCGGGACATGGCCGCGCCTCCGTCGGTTCCCCGCCATTGTAGGCCGCGACGCGCGGGCTGTCAGGCGCCAATGCGGCGCAGCGCCCTGCCGAACCGCACGAGACCCAGCGCGGCCAGGGTGCCCAGGGCGGCGGCCGCCAGCGGCCCGACGGTCCGCAGCGGCCCGTCCGCGCCCGCCGATCGCGACGCCAGCGACCCCGCGGCCAGGCCCAGGCTGCCTGCCCTGGCCAGCTGCCAGGCCGCCAATGGCACGAGGGCCCGGCGACCGTCGCCGACCCTCGGCAGCCGGTCGAGCGGCCCCACGCCCGCCAGGTCGCTCAGGAACCAGAAACCATCGGCCCGCAGGATCGGCACCAGGCTCGCGGCGGCCACCGCCAGCGAGGCGTGCACAGCCGCGGCGGTCCAGGCCGGCGGCTCGACGCACGCCCACCTCGCCGCGAGCGCGAAGACAGCCGCGGCCCCAGCCTGCACCGCCGGTCCCGCCAGGTCCACGCGCAGGCGGTCGCGCCTGGGCAGCAACGCCACGGCCGACACGTCGCACCAGAACACGGGCACCACCGTGACCAGCCCCAGGCCGATACCCCCGGGCGGGTAGCCGCCGCGCACCAGCGCCGCCGCGTGGCCGAGCTCGTGCAGCACGATGCCGACCAGGACCGCCAGCAGCGCGGCGGCGCGCGACGGCGCCGCCGGCACCGAAGCCGGACCGATCACCCAGGCGGCGACGCCGCCCGCGGCGGCCAACGCGCCGAGCACGGGCCAGGCCGCCAGCCAGGACAGCCGTCGCGCCACGGCCCGCACGCGTGCCGCCGGCACCAGCGGCACGCGCAGCCGCGGCCCGCGGCCCGATCCGCACGCGTTGCCGCCGTCGTCCAGCAGTGCGGCGGCCACCGCGGGCGTGACGCCGAGTCGTTCGGCCAGCTCGTGGGCGCCGGGCCGGCCGCCGGCGAGGTCCAGGACCCGGCGGCCGAGCTCCGGCGGCACCGCGAGGCGTCGACGGCCGAGGACGACGAGCCACGGCCCCTCGCGGTGCGGATGCACCTGCAGGCGCGGCCCCGGGCCGCGCGAACGATCCGGCTTCATCCCCCGAGCCGCGCCAGGCCCAGCAGGCACAGGCGCAGCCCGTGGTACGCGACCCACGCCCGGCCGTGGTGGTCGCACAGCTCGGCCAGCGTCGGTTGCCCCGAGCGCAGCGGCTCGAGGTCGTCGTCGGCCAGGCCTGCCGCGGCGAAGAAGCGGTCGCCGTCCGTGTCCACCAGCACGTCGCCCGGCCAGACCTCGGCGCCGCGCTCGAGCACCAGCCGCACCGTGCGCGGGGCGTGCTCCAGGCAGGCGCCGAAGGCGCGGGCGTAGTCGCGGCGCAGCCCCGCCGGCACCAGCGCCCCGTCGGCGGCGCGCGCGGCGAAGCAGGCGCTTGATTCCTTGAGCATCGTCCACATGCGCCACTGCTCGGGGCGCGCCATGACGTGGCCGAAGCACCAGTCCCAGAGCACGCGGGCCGCGTCGTCGGGGTCGGACCGCCGCCCGGGCCGCAGCACCGGCCCGCGGGACCACTCCGCCGCGAACCGTTCGTTCCAGTGCACCGCGACCGGGTGCAGCGGCACGCCGAGGCGCGCGGCCAGCCGCACCAGCCCCGTGCGCACGCGCAGGTCACGCCCGGGAAGCCGGTACGCCATCCCCCGTTCGCGGGTGCCGGCGTAGCCGCCCTCGCCCAGGTTGCCGTCCAGGAACGCCACCACCGGCTGCCGGGGATCGCGCACGGCCCGGGCCAGGCGGCGCAGGTCGCCGGGATCGGTGGCGTCGATCCAGCCGACCCGGGCGGTGCGGCCGAGCCGGGCGGCCAGGGCGTCGGCCCGCGCGGCGTTGACCGCGCGCGCCTCGGGGCTGGCCAAGACCAGCGGCGCGCGGCCCTGGTCCAGGAACAGCTCGAGCAGCAGCTGGTACGGACCCTGGTGCAGCGACACGATCATCCCCGTGGCCAGGTCGGGCGCCGCCGCCCGGAACCCGTGGCCGGGGACGAGGATCACCTCGTCCCCGGACCACAGCCCGGCGAGAGCCTCCCGTTCCCTCGCCAGGATCGCGGCGCGCCTCGCCTTGAGCGCGGCCAGGTCGGCCGGGCCGGCGTCGGGCCAGAAGGCGCGCAGGTTCCACAGTTCCCAGCGGGCGCTCGCGGCGTCCGCGGGTTCGGGCCGGCGCCCGCCGGGCCCGCAGCCCCGCAGGGCTGCGGGCCGCGGCAGGCGCGCGGGCTCGTGTCCGCCGGCGGGCATCAGAACTGCGGCCCGTCGATGCCCGGCTTGATGGTGCGCAGCTGCTCGAGGATCTGGTCGATGGGATCGTCGGGCGTGTCGTCGCACGAGCACGAGCAGCTGCAGGCGTCGGACGGCTGCAGGTCGCCCGGCGCCGCCAGCAGCGGCGCCAGCTCCAGGCGCTCCTCCAGCTCGTGCACGCCCAGCGGCGCGAGGCTCGCCTCCAGGTCCAGGTCGGTGTCGCGGTGTTCGGCCATGTCGGGGTCCTCCGTGGCTCCGGGAGAGGTCCTTCCTGCGGTCGCCCGGTGGTGGCAAGGGGCGGACCACAGGCCGAAAACCGCCCTGCGCCGCGGAAACGGGCCCCCGCGCCTTCGGGTCCCCCATGCGAAAGCCCCCGCCCGGGGACGGGCGGGGGCCGGATGTCAGCAGCGGGCGACGCGCCCCGTCAGGCCACGAAGGCCACCTGGTACCCGGCGTACTTGCGCAGGTTGATCACCCCGCCGTCGAACATCAGGTACTGCCCCTTGATGCCCTGCAGCACGCCGCCGGCGACGGGATCCTTGTCCAGGTTGAAGCTCGTCACCTTGGCCGGCCACGCCTGCACCGGGTAGGTGAAGCGGTGCTCGATCCGCCGATCCTCGGGCAGCACGCCGTCGACGCCCCACGCCTCGAGCCTGCCCACCACCTCGCGCACCGCGGCGCCCAGGTCGAACGCGCCGGGCGCGGGGTCGCCCTTGAGCATCGTCGTCCAGTGGGTCTTGTCGGCGAAGCCTTCGTCGCTCAGCCGCTTCTCCACCAGGCCCACGTCGCGGCGGCTGGGCAGCATGGCCACCGGCACGGCCGCCACGGCGCCCTGGTCGATCCAGCGCGAGGGGATGTTCTGCTCGCGCGTGATGCCCACCTTCAGCCCCGACGTCAGCGACACGTACAGCCAGTGGGGACGGAAGCACTGGGCCTGGGCGAAGGCCTCGTCACGGCAGGGGTTGCCCGGCTCGCCGTGGTGGCAGAGCTCGGGCTTGACGATGCAGATGTCCGCCTCGGCGCAGCTCTGCGAGCAGGGGAAGCAGAACCCCTGGCCGAAGGTCTTCTTCGTGGCGCGGCCGCAGGCGGTGCAGTGGATGGCGCCGGTGAAGCGCAGCTCGCACGCCCGCCCCAGGAACCCGTTCAGCTCGAGGTCGGCCGTGCGCGAGGCGCGGTCGAAGGCGCCGTCGGCCAGGAAGTAGCGCACGGGCTCGGCGGCCTCGACGCGCATCTTGGCCAGGGTGCCGGTCCACAGGGTCTGCATGGTGTCTCCTTCAGCGCGCGGCGGCCGGCCGCGGCCCGGTCGCCAGCCCCAGGATGATGCCCAGCACCAGCGACCACAGCGCCGCCAGCCCGATCTGGTAGTCGCCCGGCAGGCTGAACGTCAGCGTGTGGGCCGGGATCCAGAACCACACCAGCGTCTTCCACGCCCGTTCGATGCCCGCGAAACCGCGCCGGCCGAGGATGAGGTTGTCCTCCCAGCGGTGGAAGGCCATCATCTGCGGCCCGAACAGCAGGTTGGTCAGCACCGACACGGCGAAGGCGTAGCCGACGCCCCGGCCCAGCGCCGCCGGCAGCAGGCCGTGCTCCACCAGCGCCAGGGTGCCGCCCTTCATCAGCGCGAAGCCGTACTTGATGACGAGGCCCAGCACGGCCCAGGCCACGACCTTCAGCGCCAGCTGCGCCGGCGTGCAGGGCAGGCCCCGGGCGCGGCGGCGGCCCATCCAGAAGGCGACGATCTCGCCCAGGGTGCCCAGCACCGCGAAGTGCAGGGCCGCCGACGGCAGCGGGTGGGCCGCGACCCACGCGGCGTAGCCGTTCACGCAGACCCCACGCGGTCGAACACGGCCTTCAGGCGCGCCTCGATGTCGGCGGCGATGTCCGCCAGCGCGGGGTTGCCCACCGACTGCATGGCCGCCGACGGCTTGATGACCGCCAGCACCGTGACGCCGCCCCGCACCGACACGCACACGTTGCACGGCAGCATCAGGCCGATGTCCGGTTCCTTCTGCAGCACCGCATCGGCCGAGGCCGGGTGGCAGGCGCCGAGGATGACGTAGGGCTCGCGGTCGACGGCGAGCTTCTCCTTCAGCTTCAGGTGCACGTCGATGCGGCTGAGCACGCCGAAGCCGTCCTTCTTCAGCTCGGCGGTCACCGCGGCGATGGCCTCGTCGAAGCCGAGGTCGAGGGTCTTGACGAATCCGTAGTCGGGCATGGCGGTCTCTCCTTGCGGTCGCGATCAGATCTGCGGGTCGAAGTCGGTCGCATCGGGCGTCCCGCGCAGCTTCACCGGGCCCTCGCCGGCCCGTGCGCGGATCCGGAGGTTCAGCATCTCGACGAACACCGAGAAGCCCATGGCGAAGTAGATGTAGGCCTTGTTGATGTGGTGCCCGAAGCCGTCGGCCACCAGCGACATGCCCACCAGCAGCAGGAACGACAGGGCCAGCATCTTGACCGTCGGATGCTCCTCGACGAAGCGGCCGATGGCCCCGGCCGCCGCCATCATCACCAGCACCGCCAGCACCACCGCGGCGATCATCACCGCCAGGTGCTCGGCCATGCCGATGGCCGTGATCACCGAATCGAGGGAGAACACGATGTCCAGCACCATGATCTGTACGATCACGCCGGCGAACGACGCCGCGCCGCGCCCGTCGCCGCGGCCGGCCTCGCCCTCGAGGTTGTGGTGGATCTCGAAGGTCGCCTTGGCCAGCAGGAACAGGCCGCCCGCCAGCAGCACCAGGTCGCGCGCGGTCACCGCGTGCCCGCGCACGGCGAACAGCTCGGCCGTCAGGTGCGACAGCCAGGCCAGCGACATCAGCAGCAGGATGCGCGTGACCATGGCCGCGGCCAGGCCCAGGGTGCGCGCCCGCCCGCGCTCGGCCGGCGGCACGCGCCCGGCCAGGATCGAGATGAAGATGATGTTGTCGATGCCCAGCACGATCTCCAGGACCGTGAGGGTCAACAGGGCGATCCAGGCCTGGGGATCGGCGATCCACTCCATCGCGGGCGTCCTCGCAGCGTCGGGGGCGGGGCGGCCGGGCGGGCCGCGGCGGTCGCGGCCAATCTAGCACCGGCATCCCCGCCTGTCCCGGACCAATGCGTGGGCGAATCCGCTGGACGCGCGCCCGGCCGCTCATTACCGTGCCCGCATGCACGACGCCGGCTTCACGATCCTGCACGAGACCCCCTGGCTGATGGTGGTGGCCAAGCCCGCGGGCGTGCTCGTGCAGGCGCCGCCGGGCATCGACAGCCTCGAGACGCGCGTGCGCCGCTTCCTGACCGACCGCGACCGGCGCCCGCCCGACGCCCACCTGGGCGTGGTGCACCGCCTGGACCGGCCGGCGACCGGCGCGCTGCTGCTGGGCCTGCGCCGGGTGGTCACCCGGAAGCTGAGCGCCCTGTTCGAGGCCCGCGAGGTCACCAAGCGCTACTGGGTCGCGGTCGAGGGCGCGGTCGAACCGGCGGCCGGCACCTGGACCGACCACGTGCGCAAGCTGCCCGACCAGGCCCGCGCCGAGTTGGTGGCGGCCGACCATCCCGAGGGCAGGATCGCCGTGCTGCACTACGCCGTGCGCGGCGCCTGCCCCGGCGGCACGTGGCTGGAGATCACCCTGGAGACCGGGCGCACGCACCAGATCCGCGTGCAGGCCGCGGGCCGCGGCCGGCCGGTGATCGGCGACCGCGAGTACGGTGCGCATGCGGCGTTCGGCCCCGACGTCGCCGATCCGCGCGAGCGCGCCATCGCCCTGCACGCCCGCGAGCTGGCGTTCACCGATCCCGAGATCGGAGAACCGGTGCACGTCACCGCGCCGCTGCCCGACACCTGGCAGGCCCTGGGCCTGCAGCCCTGAATCCCGGGGAACACGACCGACCTGGAGACCTCCGTGAAGACCTCAATGAAGACCTCAGTGAAGACGTCCCTGCAGATCCTCGCCGCCGCCCTGCTCGCCCTCGTCCTCGCGGCTCCGGCGCCCGCCCGCGCCGCCGCCGACGCCGTGCGCCCCTGGTTCGGCCGCGTGCTCATCACCAACGACGACGGCATCACCGACCCGCGCCTAGCCGCGCTGGCCCGCGCCTTCGCACCGCTGGCCGAGGTCGTGGTCGTCGCGCCGCGGCACAACTGCAGCGGCTCGACCAACTACGTGTCCGCGTTCCAGAGCGGCGAGGTCGCCGTCGAGCCCTACGACCTGGGCCCGGGCATCGAGGCCTGGGTCGTGGACGGGTTCCCCGGCGACTGCGTGGTGCTGGCCATGACCGGCATCCTGGCCGAGACGCCGCCCGACCTGCTGCTGTCGGGCGTGAACAGCGGCCCCAACCTGGCCGATGCGTACCTGGCCTCGGGCACCCTGGGCACCGCGCGGCTGGGCGCACGCTTCGGCGTGCGGTCGGTGGCCCTGTCGAACCTGTCGGACGAGGACCCCTCGATGCTGGCCGCCGTCCCGGCCTGGTGCGCCGCGCTGGCCGCCTCGCCCGCCGTGCGCGACCTCGGCCCCGGGCAGTACCTGAGCGTGAACTTCCCCGACGGCCCGGCCGACCGCGTGCAGGGCGTGTGCTGGGCCGGCCCGGGCGAGCCCGTCTTCCACGACGCCTTCGAGCTCTACGCCTGCCAGGACAGCGGCCGCCAGGTGTGGAAGCAGCAGTGGTGGTTCGACGACGGCGACCACCAGCCGGCCGACGGCGACGTGACGAAGCAGCGCACGGGCTGGATCACGGTGACCCCCATGCGCATCGGCGACTTCGACCCGACGCGCCTGGGCGCGGCCGCCCTGCCGACATGGCCGGACCGCTAGGCAAGGGCGCCGCGGGCGCCTGGCTGCACACCACCTTCGCCTCGCTGGCGGTGCCCAACTACCGCATGTTCTTCGTGGGCCAGGGCATCTCGCTGGCCGGCACCTGGGTGCGCCGCACGGCCATGGGCTGGCTGGTCTACCAGCTGACCGGCAGCAAGGCGCTGCTGGGCCTGATCATGGGCCTGTCCACCTTCCCCATGTTCGTGCTCTCGCCGTACGCCGGCTCGCTGGCCGACCGCGTGGACAAGCGCCGCATGATCATCCTGACCCAGGTGGGCGCCGCCCTCTCGTCGGGCCTGATCGCGCTGCTGGTGTTCACCGACCGCATCACCGAGTGGCAGCTGGCGGTGCTGGCCACCGCCGGCGGCGTGGCCTTCGCCTTCGAGATGCCGGCCCGCCAGGCCTTCATCGTCGAGATGGTGGGCCGCGAGCGCCTGGTCAACGCCGTGGCCCTGAACTCGGGCCTGGTGAACCTGTCGCGCATCTTCGGCCCCGCGCTGGCGGGCGTGCTCATGGGCACCATCGGCATCGGCGCCTGCTTCACCGTCGACGCCCTCAGCTACCTGGTGGTCATCGCCACCCTGATGCGCCTGTCGCTGCCGCCGTTCCGGGCCCCCGCGCGCGAGACGTCCCAGTGGCAGGCCCTGCTCGAGGGCGTGCGCGAGGCGCGGCGCAACCGCCGGGTGAAGGTGCTGCTGATCCTGCTGTTCCTGGTGGGCACGTTCGGCTGGTCGTTCCAGACGCTGATGCCGGCCATCGCCCCCGATCACCTGGGCCTGGACGCCACGCGCTTCGGCCTCCTGATGTCCATGTTCGGCGTGGGCGCCATCTTCGGCGCGCTGGCGGTGGCCGGGCGACGCGAGGGCGCCAGCACGCGGCGGCACGTCTTCGGCGGCGTGTGGGCCATGACGGCGGGCATCTACCTGGTGGCCCTGTTCGGCTCGCTGCTGGGGGCGCGGCCCGCGGCGTTCTGGGCGGTCAGCGGCGCCCTGATGATCACCGGCTGGGGCGCGGTCACCTTCATGTCCACCTCGAACACGATGCTGCAGACCGGCGTCGAGGATCGCCTGCGCGGCCGCATCATGGGCCTGTGGGCCGTCGCCTTCGGCGGTTCGCTGCCCCTGGGCGCCTTCCTGGCGGGGGCGGTGGCGCAACGCATCTCGCCGTACCTGACCATCGCCCTGTTCGCCACGGTGCTGCTGGTGGGCAGCCTGGTGGTGTACTTCGCCCTGCCGCGCCGCAAAAGCGCGCATGACAGCCGCCCGGCCGGACGCTAGGATCGCCCCGTCCGGACCGCCGCCCCCGCACCGCCCCGACGGAGTCGCGCCATGCTCAACCGCATCTGGACCTTCTTCTTCCTCGGCGCCTTCGTCGCGGCCATCGGCCGCACGATCGCCGGCCAGGCGGGCGTCTGGGCCGACATCACGGGCGCGGCCTTCGACATGGCGAAGACGGGGTTCGAGATCGCGCTGGGCCTGACGGGCGTCATGTGCCTGTGGCTGGGCATCATGCGCATCGGCGAGCAGGGCGGCGCCGTCGACGTGCTGGGCCGCGTGTTCGGGCCGCTGCTGCGGCGGCTGTTCCCGGGCATCCCGGCCGGCCATCCGGCCCGGGGCAGCATCGTCATGAACATGGCCGCCAACATGCTGGGCCTGGACAACGCCGCCACGCCCCTGGGCCTGAAGGCCATGCGCGAGATGCAGGAGCTGAACCCGGACAAGTCCACCGCCAGCGACGACATGATCCTGTTCCTGGTCATCAACACGTCGGCGGTCACCCTCATCCCGGTCACCATCTTCACCTACCGCGCGCAGCTGGGCGCGGCCGATCCCACGGACGTGTTCCTGCCCATCCTGATCGCCACCTGGTGCAGCACCATGGCGGGCATCCTGGTCACGTCGCTGTTCCAGCGCGTGCCGCTGCGCGACCCCGTGGTCGCCGGCTGGCTCGTGGGCATGACCGCCGCCATGGCCGGGCTGGTGGCCTGGCTCGGCTCGCTGCCGCGCGAGGTGCTCGAGGCGCGCTCGTCGGTGGCGGCCAACGTCATCATCGTCTCGGTCATCATCGCGTTCATGATCGGCGGCATCCGCCGGCGCATCGACCTGTACGCGGCCTTCGTCGAGGGCGCCAAGGACGGCTTCCAGGTGGCCGTCGGCATCATCCCCTACCTGGTGGCCATGCTGGTGGCGGTCGGCGTGTTCCGCGCCAGCGGCGCGCTCGACCTGGTGCTCGACGGGCTGCGCGGCGCGGTCGGGTCGCTGGGCGCGGACACGCGCTGGATCGACGGCCTGCCCACCGCGCTCATGAAGCCGCTGTCGGGCAGCGGCGCCCGCGGCCTGATGATCGAGACCATGACCTCCCACGGCGCCGACAGCTTCGCCGGGCGCCTGGTGTCGGTCATCCAGGGCAGCACCGAGACCACCTTCTACGTGCTGGCGGTGTACTTCGGCGCCGTCGGCATCCGGCGCACGCGGCACGCGGTGGCCTGCGGCCTGGCCGCCGACCTGGTGGGCGTGACCGCGGCGATCCTGGTGTCGTACCTGTTCTGGGGCTAGGCGGCGGCAGGGGCGATTCCGGTTGTCAGTCTCGACAGGTGAATTCCCTCGTTCAGGATTTGACTCCCCCCGCCCCGCTGGCTATAAACGGTTCCTGAGCCTCAACCCGGGAGCCGACGTTGCCTCGTCATATTTTCTCCGGCTTCACCTGACCCCGCCGCGCGGACGCCGCCCGTGTCCCGGCGTGCGAAGCGTGAGCGGGAGATTCCCGGATCCCCTCTTCCGTCCATCCCGACGCCCTGCCGACGCCACCGGTTCCTCCGCGCGCACAACGGTCCGTTGTCACCGTGCCCGCGGGCCCGTGCCCGCATCGAACCCAACCGAGGGAGTGCGTCATGTCGCAGGACTACCGTTCCATGTGGGCCGATCTCGGCCTTGATCTCGCCGCCCACGACCAGCTGCTGGCCGTGCTCGGCCGCGCCTACCAGGACATCGTCATGGCCCAGGGCGGGCGGCCCGACGCCATGGGCTACTTCGACTTCGTCATGGGCGAGGTGCACGGGCTGCGCATCCGCGAGCTGCTGGACGCCAAGGCGGCCGGCCGCAAGGTGGTCGGCGCGTGGTGCGTGTTCGTGCCCGAGGAGATCGTGCTGGCCGCCGACGGCATCTGCGTGGGCCTGTGCGCCGGCGCCGACGTGGCGCTGGACGAGGTCGAGAAGCTGCTGCCGCGCAACACCTGCGCGCTGATCAAGAGCTCGCTGGGCTTCAAGCTGGGCAAGGTCTGTCCCTACGTCGAGTCCGTCGACCTGCTGGTGGGCTAGAACACCTGCGACGGCAAGAAGAAGATGTACGAGACCCTCGGCGCCATCGCCGACAACGTGTACGTCATGGACATCCCCCAGGTGAAGAGCGCCGCCGGCCGCGCCCTGCTGAAGGCCGAGTACGCCCGCTTCCTGGCTGCGGTCGAGGCGCTCTCGGGCGTGACCATCACCGCCGACCGGCTACGCACGGGCATCGCGCGCGCCA
>DAOPJF010000020.1:0-15193 GCA_035399525.1 Candidatus Krumholzibacteriia bacterium
GCTGCGGTAGAAGCGCGAGAAGATCCGCGCGCGTTCTTCGGTCGGGATGCCCGGCCCGGTGTCGCGCACGACGAGCCGCGCGTGTTCGGCGTCCGTCTCCAGGACCAGGGTGACGGCGCCTCCCCGCGGCGTGAACTTGAACGCGTTGGCCAGCAGGTTCACCAGGACGCGCTCGACGACGTACGGGTCGAACACGAACGGCGTGGGTTCGGCGGGCAACTCGAGGCGCAGGGCGACCTCATGCCGCTCGGCCCACCCGGCGAAGCCTTCGGCGACCTCGCGCGCGAACGCGGCCAGGTCGCCGTGGCCGGGATGGACGGTCAGGCGGCCCGACTCGAGCCGGGCGATGTCCAGGATCTGGTTCACCAGGTCGAGCAGGCGGCGCGCGTTGCGCAGCGCGAGCTGGAGGGTGCCTTCCAGGTCTGGCGGCAGCTGGCCCGCGCGTCCGGCGATGACATCCTCGAGGGGCCCGATGGTCAGCGTCAGCGGCGTGCGGAACTCGTGGGACACGTTGGCGAAGAAGCGCGACTTGGCCTCGTTCAGCTCCTCGAGCTGCTGCGACTGCCGCTCGACCAGGGCCTTCTCCCGGACCAGCTCGTCGGTGCGCGCGGCGACCAGGTCGCGCAGGGCCTGCTCGCGCTCCTCGTGCAGGCGATGCCGCCGCGCCAGCCAGAGCACGAGCAGCGCCGCGGCGAGGACCGCGAGGCCGCCGCGGAACCACGTCGTCTCGTAGTAGAAGGGCGCCACATCCAGCTCGATCGCCGTGGCCTGGTCGCCGAATGGCCGGCCGGCGCGGGTGACGGCGAGCTCGAGGGTGAAGCGTCCCGGCGGCAGGTGCGTGAAGTAGGCGCTGCGGCGGGCGCCGGTCTCGGTCCACTCTTTCTGCAGCCCGCGCAGGCGGTAGCGGAAGCGGAGGTTGTCGGGGTCGCTCAGGTCCGGTGACGTGAACGCGATCTCCAGGTCGCGCCGGCCGGCGCCCAGCGCGATGCGATCATCTGCGACGGGCACGGCCTCGCGGCCGGAGAGGGCCCGCTCGATCACCACGGGTCGCGGAGCCGGGCGCGTCGGCAGCGTGGCGGGGTCGACGACCGCCAGCCCGTCCTGGGTGCAGAACCACAGGCGCCCGTCGGCGCCGCGGCGGGCCGAGGGATGGCCGACGCCGTTCACCGCCGGATGCGAGAGCCCGTCGGCCTCCGAGTACGAGGTGCATGTCACCGCGTCGACGGCGCCGTCGGCGAAGGCGTCGAGCTGGGCCAGGTCGACGCGGAAGATGCCGCGCTTGCCGCCCAGCCACAGGCGCTGGAAGCCGTCCTCGACGATGGCGTCGATCTCGTCCTGGGCCAGGCCGCCGGCCTGGTCGATGGTGGTGATCCGGGAGGCGCTGAGCGGCTGGGCCTTCGCCGGGACGATGCGCACCAGTCCCCGGCCGAGCGTTCCGGCCCACACCACCCCGCGCGAATCGACGCAGAGCGCGCGGATCAGACCGGTGGGCAGGCCGTCGGCGGTTCCCAGCGTCTCGAACGCGCCATCCCGAAAGCGGACGACCCCGCCTCCCGCGGTGCCGAACCACATCTCGCCGTCGGTACCGCGGGCGATCTCCGTCACGGCGTAGGGCGGCAGGTCGGTGCCGTCGTAGGGGAAGCGCGTGACCGTCGTGCCGTCGTGGCGCAGCAGGGCGTCCTCCGAGGCGATCCACACGTTGCCGGCGTCGTCGAGCTCGAGGGCGGTGGCCACGCGGTAGCGGCCCGAGTCGGGATCGGGCGTCCACTGGTCGCCGACGACGCGGGCGACGCCCTGCTGGGTGCCGATCCACAGGGTGCCCGCCGGCCATTCCAGCATCGAGTAGACCAGGAGGAAGGGCTCGATGGGCTCGGTGCGCCCGGTCAGCTCGGACACGCCCACCCGCCAGCTGCCCACCCACATGGAGCCGGACGACGACTCGCGCACGGCATAGATGCTTTCGCCGCGCTTCTGCATGCGGAACACCGAGGGGCGCAGGTGGAGCAGGCCGGAGAACTCGGTGCTGATCCATGCGCCGCCCTCGTCGTCTAGCAGGAACCCCTGCACCGTCGATCCGCAGTCCAGCAGCAGGTGATCGTCGCGATAGACGCCCGGGCCGGCGGTGAACCACGCGGCGCCCGCGGTGTCGAACGCCAGGTCGGTCACCGCGGCGCCGGTGGCGATGAACCGCTGGGCGCCGGCCTCCACGACCACGAGCCCGCTGCCGGTCGCGAACCACCTGCGTCCGTCGGCGGATTCGGCGGCGAACTGGCAGAACGGGGTGCCGCGGTCCTCGAGTCCGGGCAAGTCCAGGGGCGTCGCCACCAGGTCGGCATCGACCCGGAACATGCCGCTGTACGCGGCCACCAGCGAGGTCCCGCCGGACGTCGGCGCCAGCCACCGCGCGTTGGTCGAGATCCGACGGCCGAGGTCGACCGTGGTGACCTCACCGTCGTGCCACCGGCGCAGTTCGCCGCCGTCGCCCCGGGCGAACCACAGGCTGTCGTCGCGCGGATCGCTGGCGATGGCGGCGCGCCCGCCCTCGGAGGCGAGCCCCGGCACGGCCCGGACAGTGTCGCCCTCGACGGTCGAGACGCCGCGCTGGGTCAGCACCCAGACCGTGCCGCGCCGGTCCTCGACGATCTGCAGCACGTCGCGCGAGGCGAAGTCCTCGCCGGTGGAGATGACCTGGAACCGGCCGTCGCGACCGCGGATCACGCCCGAGTGCTTGGTGCCCGCCCAGAGGGTCCCGTCGCGGCCGATGGTCACGGTGGTGATCACGTTGCTGGCCAGGCCGGGGATCACGGCGCCGTCGAAGGTCGTGAACCCGTGGCCGTCGAACCGGATCAGGCCCTGGTCCGAGGCGATCCACAGGTAGCCGTCATCGGCGCGCGCGATGTCGCCCAGGCTGTTGGACGGCAGGCCGTCGGCGACCGTCCACCGGTGGGAGTGGAACGCGTCGACCGCGGCCGGCGCCCCGTGGGCGAGGCCGGCGAGCAGCAGGAGCAGGGCGAGCCCGGCGGAGCGGCGACCGGTGTGCAGCGGGTGGTTCAGCGTGGCCTCCAGGGAGCAGCGGGCTGGTCGGATATCCGACCATTGTACTCCAGGAACCCGGTCGGCCGCATCCGTCGGATCGGGGTCCCGGCGGCGCGCCATGGCCTCCAGGTTGCGGATTCGTGGCCTCCAGGATGCCGGGCATCCTCGGGGCCACGCAGAGGCAACCCCATGGATACCAGTCAGTTCGAAAACAGGAGTAAATTTGCCGTGTCGCGGGCGGATCCGCCGCCCGGGACGTCGCCCCCCACGCCGCGGAGGCACGATGAGCCAGCCCCTGCACATCCTGATCGTCGATGACGACCCGGACATGCGGATCTACCTCGCCCAGTGCCTGAGGGGGGCCATAGAGCCGCGCCTGCAGGTGGCGGAAGCCCCCAACGGCGAGGCGGCCCTGGCCTGCCTGGCGGGCGCGAGGTTCGACCTGGTGGTCAGCGACGCCCGCATGCCGCGCCTCGACGGCCTGGGCCTGTGCCGCGTCCTGGACGCGGACCCGTCCCGCGATCGGCTGCCGGTGCTGCTGGTCACGGGCGAAACGGACCTCGTGGCCGAGATCCGCGCCTACATCAGCGGCCGGCGCGACCGCGGCATCCTGTTCAAGCCTTTCAACACCCGCACACTCCACCGGGAGGTCGCGACGCTGCTCGCCGCCGGCCCGACGGCGAGCGGCGCTCAAGAGTGATAGCGAACCCGATCGGGACCATGAGCCCGAGCAAGGAGCTGCAGACCATGGTGCACTACGAGACCTCCCGGCGAAGCGCGCGGCCCGGCCCCTGGATCGGGCTCGTCCTGATCGTCCTGTTGCTCGTCCAACCTGCACTGGCCGCCGAGCGCATTCCCGGCCAGGTGCGGGTGAAGTTCCAGCCGGCCGCGGCCGCCGCCCTGTCGCCGGATGCGTTCCGCGGTCCGGGCAAGGAGCTGACCGGGCTGGCGGAGTTCGATGCGGCCTCTCGCGAACTCGGTGTCACCGGGATCCGCTCGCGCACCCACCCGGTGGCCAATGCGTCGCTGGATGTCCGCATCGGCCTCTCGCGCTGGTACACCCTGACCTTGCCCAAGGACGCCGACCTCGACCGCGCGCTGGCTCGCCTCGCGGCCTCGCCCGCCGTGGAGTCCGCGGTGCCGGTGTACCGGGAGGAGAATTTCGCGGTCCCCAACGACAGCCTCTACAGCATCAACTGGGGCCTGAACAACACGGGGCAGTTCCTCAGCGGCACCGGCTGTTCGCCGAATCCGTCCCACACGTGCGGGACGCCCGTGGGCACGGCGGGCTTCGACGGCCGCTTGCAGGCAGCGTGGAACTTCCCCCAGGGCTACGGCGATCCGGGCGTGGTCATCGCCATCCTCGACGGGACCGGCGTGGACGTCGACCATCCCGACCTGCGCATCGTGCCGGGCTGGGACTTCACCGACGACGACAGCGACCCCGATGCGCCGACCACCGCCGACACCCACGGCACCGGCTGCGCGGGCATCGCGGCGGCCATCGACAACAACGGTCTCGGCGCGGCGGGCGTGGCCGGGGGCTGCTCGATCATGCCGCTGAGGGCCAACGGCACGGACGAGATGGCCGACGCGCTGGTCTGGGCCGCGGACCATGGCGCCGACGTGCTGTCCATGTCCTTCGGCTATCCGGGCGTGTCGACCCAGAAGGACCTGGAGGACGCCATGGAGTACGCCTACCTGTCGGGCGTCACCATGCTGGGCGCCACGGGCAACAGCAACTTCTTCACCCTGTCCCTGCCGGCCAGCCACCACGGCGTCATCGGCGTGGGCGCGGCGTCGCCCTGCGGCAGCCGCAAGCGCGGCGACGACGATCCCCTGGGCCGGACCTGCGACAACGAGGCCTGGACCTCCAACTACAGCAGCACCGCGCTTCAGGACGCGCCCGACGCGGTGGACATCCTGGCGCCCTCGATGCTGCCCAGCCTGAACCTGGTGGGCAACGGCGACACCAGCGACGGCGGTTCGGCGGACTACCGCTGGAGCTTCAACGGCACCTCGTGCGCCGCGCCCTTCGCCGCCGGCGTGGCGGCTCTGATCAAGTCGCGCTGGCCGGACTGGTCGCCGGACCAGGTCCGCGAGCGGCTGGTGAGCACGGCCACCGACGTGGTCGACACCGAGGCGGGTGCGGGCTGGGACCCGTTCAGCGGCTACGGCCTGGTCAACGCCGCGGCCGCCCTGTCGCCGGTGGCGACGCGGATGGTCGGGGGCGCCTACGCCACCATCCAGGCGGCCATCGATGCGTCCAACGACTTCGACACGATCGTGGTCCCGCCGGGCACCTACCCCGAGGTGATCGATTTCCTGGGCAAGCAGGTCACCGTCGAGTCGCAGGGCGGCCCCGACGTCACCGTCATCGACGGCACCGGGCTCGGCGAATCGGTCGTGACCATGGCGTCGGGCGAGACCCCCGCCTCGATCCTGCGGGGCTTCACCATCACCGGCGGCGTGGGCCACCTGACGGGCGGCGGCATCCGCAGGGGCGGCGGGCTGCGCATGGCGTCGGGCTCGGGCACCGTCGAGAGCTGCGTCTTCCGCGGCAACGCTGCCGACCAGGGTGGAGCCATCTGCCTCCAGAGCAGCGCCGGCGCCATCCGCAGCTGCCGGGTCGGCACGCCCGGCAGCGGCAATGCGGCCACCAGCCTCGGCGGGGGCATCGCGCTGCTGTTCGCGCCGACCAACGGCAGCGAGGCCCACGTGGTGGACACCATCGTGCAGAACAACGTCGCGGACGTCGACGCCGCCGGCGGCCTCTACATCCAGGGGACCGCGGCGCGCATCGTCGGCTGCGAGTTCCTCGGCAATTCGACCGGAGGAGGCGGCGGCGGCATCTACACCTCGTCGAACGCCGTCCTGGACGTCGTCTCCAGCCGGTTCGCCGGCAACGAGGCCCTGGGCAATGCCGGCGGGGCGGCCCTCTGCTCGACGGGTGACCGGGTCGCCTTCTGGGCCTGCGAGTTCGACGGGAACACGGCCGCCACGACCGGCGGGGCCATCGAGTCGGGCGCGGACTCGGTGTCGATCTACAGTTCGCTGTTCACCGGCAACGCGGCGGCGAACCGCGGCGGCGCCATCCGCGTGTCCAGCGGCAGCACGCTGCGCGTGGTGCACGGCACCTTCGTCGGCAACACCTGCGCCAGCACCGACCCCACCCGCGGCGGCGGAGGCCTGCTGGTCCAGGGCAGGGCCGAGGTCGAGAACTCGATCCTCTGGCACAACACGACCGCCAACGGCGACGACACCGAGTCGTCGCAGGTGAAGTCCGACGGCGGCGTGCTGGTGCTGACCAGCACCTGCGTCGAGGGCCTGGCGGCGCTCGTGGGCACCGACCTGCTGGGCGACGACCCGCTGTTCGTCGACGAGGCCGGCGGCGACCTGCGGCTGCAGGCCATCTCGCCCCTGCGCGAGATCGGCACCGGCGCCGCGGCGGCGGACCTGGACGACCTGGACCTGGACGGCAACGCCCGCGACTGGGGCTGCGGGCCGGATCTCGGCGCCTACGAGTACGCCACCACCGGGAACCTTGAGGTGCCGGGCGACCTGCGCACCATCCAGTGCGCCCTGGAGACCGCGGTGGACGGCGACGTGATCACCGTCGCGCCGGGCACCTGGTCCGAGTCCCTGGACTTCCTGGGCAAGGACGTCACCCTCGTGTCGGCCGCCGGCCCGAACGTGACCATCCTGGACGGCACGGGCTTGACCAGCCGCCTGGTGACCATGGCCAGCGGCGAGAGCGAGGCCTCGGTCCTGCGCGGATTCACCCTGCGGAACGCCGCGCCGACCGACGCCAACGGCGGCGCCCTGCGGGTCGTGGACGGCGCGGGCACCATCGACCGCTGCCGCTTCGTGAACTGCGCCACGACCTACGGCGGGGCGCTGCAGGTGCAGAACGGCCGCGTCGCCGTGTCCGACTGCGAGTTCACCGGCAACACGGCGACGTCCGACGGCGGGGCCGTGCACGTCAGCGGATTGCCGACGGACGGGACGACCACGTCGGTCCTGCAGCGGGTGACGTTTACCGGGAACTCGACCGCCGGCAGCGGCGGCGCCCTGCGGATCATCGGCGGCGACGTGCTGGTGACCGGCGGCACGTTCACCGGGAACGCGGCCGGCGCCGCCGGCGGCGCCATCCAGGTGAACGACGCGAGCCAGCTCACCGTCCTGCGGTGCGACTTCGAGGGCAACGCCGCCGCCAACAACGGCGGGGCGCTGCGCTGCTCCGCGTCGGCCGAGGTCTTCGTGGCCTCCAGCCGCTTCTTCGCCAACGTCGCCAATGCCGACAGCACGGGCGACAGCGGCGGCGGAGCGGTGCAGCTCGAAAGCGCGGCCGACGTCACCATGGCCTACTGCACCCTCGCCACGAACCGGGCCGACGGCGCCCCGGCGACCCGCTATGGCGGCGGCATCGAGGTGACCGCGGGCACCCTGGCGGTGTACGACTCCATCCTCTGGGGCAACACCAGCGATGCGTCGCCGAGCGTCGAGGGCGAGCAGATCCGCAACGCGGGCACGACGAGCGTGTCCCACACCATCGTCCAGGGCCTGTCGACGTTCGCCGGCAACAGCAACTCGTTCGGCGCGCCCCAGTTCGTCGACGGTCCCGGCGGCGACCTGCGCCTGACGGCGGGATCGCCGGCGATCGACACCGGCGGCAACGCCTGGTCGATCTTCGGCATCACGCAGGACCTCGACGGCGGGGACCGGGCCATCGGCGGCGTGGCCGACCGCGGCGCCTACGAGTTCAACGCGCTGTCCGGCGCTCCGGACACGCCGATGCCGCGCGCCTACGCCCTGCGCGGGGCGGCGCCCAACCCGTTCAACCCGCAGACGGAGATCGCCTTCGAGGTTCCGACCCGCGGCCAGGTGGTGCTGCGCGTGTACGACGTGAAGGGGCGGATCGTGCGCACCCTTCTGAGCGAGTCCCTCGAGGCGGGCGTCCACACCGTGCCGTGGAACGGCCGCGATGACGGCGGGCGGGCCGTGGCCAGCGGCGTGTACTTCGTGAAGATGACGGCGCCCGGCTTCGGCGGAACGGCGAAGGTGATGCTCCTGAAGTGACGGGGAACGGCCCTGTCGAACACGGGTCGGTACCTGCGTGGCCCCGGGCGTCAGCCCGGGGCCACCTGCTGCTGCGGATGAATCCATTGGCCCGACGTCAGGCTGTCGCGTCCACCAACTGCAGGATCGCGGCCGGCACCGGGGCCTCGAACGCCATGCGGCGGCCGTCGTGCGGGTGGGGGAAGGCTAGGGTCCGGGCGTGCAGCGCCATCGGCACGATCCTGTCGCCCTTCCTGCCGTACTTCGGGTCGCCGGCGATGGGGTGGCCGGCCTCGGCGAGGTGGACGCGGATCTGGTTCTTGCGCCCCGTCAGCAGCGTGATGTCGAGCAGGCTGAAGCGGGGCGTCTCCTTGACCACGCGGTAGAGCGTCTCGGCCCACTTCCCCCGGACGGCGTCTCCTGTCGAGGCGACGAACTGGTCGCCGTCCTCGGCCAGGTAGCCGGCGAACTTCCCGCTCTTCTCCTTGAGCTGGCCGTGCACGACGGCGGTGTAGTGCTTCTCGACGGCCTTCCAGTTGTCCTTCAACTGCTGCTGGACGGCCGCGCTCTTGGCGAAGATGAGCAGGCCCGAGGTCTCGCGGTCGAGCCGGTGGACGGTGTAGGCGCGGATCCACGGGCGATTGCTGCCCTTGCGCAGGTAGCCGGTGAGGATGCGCTCGGCCGTGGGGTTCCGGTCGCCCTCGTAGCTGTTGGTGAGCAGGCCCGCGTCCTTGCAGATCACGATGAGGTCCGGGTCCTCGTGGAGGATCCGCACCCCGTTGAGACGGTGGCGGTTCGATGCACCTCGCCTGCTGCTCATGGCCGGCATTCTAGAAGCCCGGCCTTCCCCTGGTCAAATCCAACCGCCATGGCGTGCAAATCGGTGGTATGATTCCCGGTGATCGATTCCCTGCTGCCCGACACGAGGATCGCATGCACTTGCTCTCCGCCATCGCCCTTGCCGGCGCGATCACGCTGATCGGCGCCCCGGGGCGGGCCGAGGCCCGCACCTGGCAGGTTCCGGCCGAGGCGTCGACCATCGCGGCCGCCATCGACTCCTCGGCGGCCGGGGATGTCGTCGAGCTGGCGCCCGGCGTCTACCCGGAAAGCGGCCTGGTCCTGCCCTCCCGCCTGACGATCCGCGCCGCGGACCCGGTTCTGGGCGCGACCATCGACGCCGGCGGCGCCGGCCGCATCTTCTCTGCGGGTCTGCAGGACAGCATCGCCCTGGTCGGCCTGACCCTGACGGGCGGCTTCACCACCAACGGCGGTGCGGCGAACTTCCAGTCGTGCCAGGGCCTGGAGATCCGCGACTGCGTGTTCACGGCGAACCGCACCAGCTTCGGCATCGGCGGTGCGCTGCAGGTGTCGGGGCTGTCCTCGGTGCTCATCGTCGGCTGCCTGTTCCAGGACAACGATGCGCCGATGGACAACGGCGGCGGCATCTGGCTCGAGTGCCCGGTCGCCGAGATCACCGGCTGCACCTTCGCCGGCAACCATGCGATCAACGGCGGCGGCATCTCGTGCCGAGGGGCGGACGTGCGCATCACGACCTGCGTGTTCGCCGGAAACCGCGCTGCCAACGGCGCCGGGATCGACCTGCGGGGCGATGCGGTCGAGGTCCGCGACTGCCTGTTCGTCGGCAACACGGCCACGCGCGGGGGCGCGGCGGGATGCTGGTACGCGGCGACCCCGACCTTCGTCGGCTGCACCATGGTGGAGAACGCGGCATCCGACCAGGGCGGAGGCCTGTACTGCACGGGCGGCGCCGTGGCGACGGTGGAGCGTTCGCTGCTGGCGTTCAACGCCGGGGGCGGCGCGGTGGCCTGCGAGTACGAGGGCGCGGCGAGCCTGGCGTGCTCGGACGTGTTCGGCAATGTCGACGGCGACTGGGTCGGCGGCCTCGAGGGCCAGGAAGGCATCGACGGCAACTTCAGTCTCGACCCGATCTTCTGCGCAACGCAGGGTGACGCGGCCTGGCGGCTGGCGGCCGACTCGCCCTGCCTGCCGACGGGCAGCCCCTGCGGCGAACAGGTCGGGGCCTATGGGGTCGGTTGCGGCGCGTCCGATGTGCCTGCAGCCGGCGCCGATTCGGCCGTGCGCCTGCTTGGCATCCATCCGAATCCCTTCAATCCGCAGGCGACCGTGACGTTCGAGCTTGCGCAGGACCACGTCGTGAGCCTGAAGGTCTACGACATCGGGGGACGGCTGGTCGCGACCCTTATCGACGCGGACCCTGTTCCAGCCGGCCGCCACGAGGTCCGTTGGTGCGGCGACGACCAGGCCGGCCGCAGGCTGCCTTCCGGTACGTACATCTTCCGGTTGGAATCTGCGGACCGCGCCGCCACGATGCGGACGACGTTGCTCAAGTGAAACGGCGGGCGTGCACCGCCGCGATCGATGACACCCCGACAGGAGGCGGCGGCTCATGTCCCGTTCCGCGTTCGCGTGCATTCCCGGCGGCAGCACGGGCTTCCGGGCCGTCACAGCCGCGCTGCTCGGCGCCCTGGCCCTGGCGTCGGCGGGATGCTCGGGCAATCCCCACAAGGTCGTCTACAGCGACGACCGGCAGATCGCGAAGATCTCGGCCGACAGTTGCGCCATCGGCGGCATCGTCCTGCGCCAGGGGTACGCGTTGGACGACCTGGCGGGCGAGCCCGTTCCACCCGAGGGGCTGACCCGCGTCGAGCAGGCCAGGCTGTGGTCGCCCGTCCTCGAGTCGGCGTTCTGGTCCATCGCGAAGCACGCGCCGGCGGTCGGCTGGTGGGAGTGGAGCGAGGCGGTGCCGGCCGACGCGCTCGACCGCATCCTCTACTACCAGTCGCGCGACACCCTGGTGCCGCCCGACCTGCTGCGCCAATGCCATCAGCGGATGCCCAAGGCGCGCTGGCTTTACCTGGTGACGATCAAGGGATCCATCTTCATGATCGACCTGTACGAGGGCATGCCGCAGCACCATGCCAAGGCCCGCGAGATCTGGCTGCAGCTGGACATCTACGACCTGAAGGCCGGGCACTCGGTGTGGACCAGCCGGCTGGACTACAAGGGCGAGGGTCCGGATTCGCCGCCCAGCTCGTCCGACCTCGGCGGCCGGGGTTCGGGCCTCGAGCCGTGGAACGACCTGCGCAACAACGTGGCCACGACGGTGAAGTCGGGGCCGCCGCTGCGTCCGACGCTGGACCAGGCGCTGGTGGACCTGCTGGGGCGCGTCGTGCCGCGGGGCGTCGGCGAGGTGCCGGCGGGCAACGTGCCCTGAGGCCCTGCGAGTTCAGCGAAGGTCGAGGCTGGCGGCCACGCCGGCGTAGTCCTTCCTCAGGTCGTCGATGGCGTAGAGCTCCTGCAATCCTTCCAGCACGTACGTGCCGCGCCCGGTGACCACCACGGCGAGGTAGTAGTCGCACTCGATCCGCCCGCTGAGCGTGACGGCGGTGCCGGTGATCTCGCAGCCCGGCCCGGCCGGGGCCGTGAACTCCCGCGTCGCGCCGATCTTCAGGCCGTCGACCAGCATCGAGTGCCCGGCGCGGTCGCGGGCGAGATCCGCCGCCTCGCGGTCGGGCTCGGGGATGCGCTCGCGCGAGATCGCCAGGAAGGTGTTGGCCGACGAGAGCGGCAGCGCCACGCCGGGCAGGGTGAGGATCACGCGGTCGTGGGCGCGGCTCGTCACCTGCAGGCGCCGGCCGGCGTCGAACGTGAAGTCGAGGTCGCCCAGGTCGAAGGGGACGACCGAGGGATCCCAGGTCAGCGACAGCAGGCAGCGGCGCATGGCGGACTGGGCCAGGTCCGACGCAGTCGCGCTCCGGACGGCATGCACGACCAGCGAGGACGCGTCGTCGCCCGTCAGCAGCATCATCTCGCGCGCGTCGCCCCTGTCGGTCACGTAGGTCGTCACCGCGAGCACGGCCGGCCGCCCGTCCACGACGACATCCTCGGAGGACTCGAGGCGGATGTTGCGGCGGCCGAGCGACTCGGTGCCCAGGGCGAACTGCGCCATGGCCATGGGCAGGGGAATGGGCACGACGTAGATCGAGGCCCCGCCGCCCGGGGCCACGAAGCCCGGCTGCAGCAGGGCCTGCAGGAAGTGGGCGGGCACCTCCAGGGACACGCCGGTCCCGGGCACGGCGCAGCGCCGGTACTCGGGGTCGTCCGCCGTCGAGGTCGCGTTCGCCGGCTCGGCCACGGGGGAAGCCGCCGGACCATCGGTCGTCGGCGCCGGGCTCCGCGAGAACGCCGCATCGTCGATGCTGATGGTGCCGATGGCCAGCTGCGCCTCCAGGGCGGCGCCGGCCGCGTCGGCGCCGCGGGCCGTGAACAGGAACAGCAGGGGCCGTCCGGCCATGTGGGTCAGCGCGGCTTCGACCCGGTGCGGCTGGTTGCGGTCGTCGCGCTTCCCCGAGCCGACCGCGAATGCGCGGTTCCCGATCCCGAATGCCTGCGGCCGCTCGAGGGTGAAGCCCAGGACCCGGCTCTTCTTCTTCAGGTACGGCAGGAGCGCGTGGACGTCGGTGGCCAGCAGCGTGTCCGGCGGGACGCAGACGACCAGCGTGCCGCAACCGTCGGTGCGCGCAAGGGTGAGCAGGACCAGGCTGCTGTCGGCCCACGGCCAGGCGGTCGCCGAGGCGGCCGTGGCCTGCCACGCGTCGGGCAGCTCGATGGAGAAGCAGCGGTCATGGGGACGCCAGGTCGTGTCCGCGGCCGCGACGGGGACGATCGTCACCGCCAGGGCCAGGCCGGACACGACGTGCAGTGCGAGGATAGATAGGCGTCGGTTCATGCTGGTCGGCATCATGCCCCGGCGCACGTTCGAGTTCAAGATCCGGTTAGCGCTCGCGGGGGCCCCCGGCCGCCCTCCCCACCAGCAGTGCGATGCCCGCCGCGATGGCAAGGCCGCCGAGGGCCAGCCCGGCCGGCGCGGGCTCGCCGATCAGGAACACTGCGACCGGTACGCCGAATACGGCGGCGACCGAGCCGATCAGGCTCATCAGCACCGGGCCGCCCTGCTTCTGCAGCACGAAGTAGAGCGCGTACTGCGCCGACAGCACGGCGGCCTGCAGGGCGATCAGCAGGGTGGCGGCCGGATCGAGCCCGCCGGGCCCGAGGGGCACGTCGTTGGCTGCGCCGAGACCCAGCAGCATGCCGGCCGCCGCCAGCAGCACGCCCGGCGCCAGCTCGTCGGGCGTGGCGCCGTCGGGCCAGCGGGCGGTGCGGTAGAGGTTGCCGGCCGCGAGGATCACCGGGGCCAGCATGGTGGCGGCGATCCAGGCCAGCGGCGCCTCGGGCGCCGAGGCCTTCAGGTAGGCCATGGTGGTCGCCCCGGCCAGGGCGATGCCCACGCCGGCCGCGCGTCCCTTGTCGAAGCGCTCCATGCCCAGCGCCAGGGCTCCGACGTACGTCAGCAGCGGCGGGAACGCCATGGACAGGGCCACGAAGCCGGCACCGACCCGCGGGACCGCGGCATACAACAGGAGATTCGGCGCGACCACGCCGACGGCTGCGGCGATGCCGTAGTACTCGAGTCGGCGGCGGTCCCGCTGCGGCGTGCGGCCGGACGCCGCGGCCAGGGCCGTGACCACCAGCGCCGCCCCGGCGACCGACCAGGTCAGCAGCGTCAGGGGATGCAGGCCGCGGTTCGCGGCGACCTTCACCAGGTTCGTCGAGACGCCCAGCAGGGCGCCGACCGCGAGCAGGCTGAATACCGGCGCCAGCCGGGACGGGCCGGCGCCGATGGTCGCCGTGGCGACGCGTGCGTGCTTCATGCCGCGCCTCAATCCAGGGGCAGCGCGATGGGCCGGAACGGCGCGGCCGACGCGCCGCGCAGCTTCAGCGAGGCGGCGATGAAGGCGAACTCGTAGACGCGGTCGCGGGACAGCTCCTCGAGGTCGACCACCTCGATGATCGGCACGCCCGCCTGGGCCAGCAGGTAGGTGTGCACGGGCACCCAGGTCTCGGACCCGTCGGCGACGGGGAAGTGCTCGAGGCTGAGGTTGTCGCCGCCGATGGCCATCACCTGCTGCTGCTCCGCCAGCCATCGCGCCGCCGGCAGCGACAGGCCCGGCTGATCCTGCACGTAGCCGTCATCGTCGGGCCACGCGTGCATGCGGCCGCCGCGGATCAGCACCACGTCACCGGGCGCGAGGCGGATGGCCTGCCGCGCGAGCGCGGCCTGCAGGTCGTCGACGGTGATGCCGTACGAAGCGGGCAGCTGGGCGACGCCCTTGGCCGCCGCCACGTCGATGAGCACGCCGCGCGCGATGATGGGCGGGATCGTCTCGGCGCCCGTCCTCGTCCAGCCGCGGTCGCCCAGGTGCTCCTCGGCGGTGAAGCCGTTGTAGATCCGGCCGTTCAACCCGAAGTGGTTCAGCGCATCGATGTGCGTGCCCATGTGGGTGTAGAAGGAGACAGCATCGCCGGTGTACGAGACGAGGTCGTTCTGCGCGCGCCCCACGCCGGCCGGGTCGTCGACGACCGTGCCGTGGGGGGTATGGGTCATCCAGAACTGGTAGCGGGGGTCGCCCAGGACGTGCCAGCTGGGCATGCCGATGAAGTAGTCCACCGCCAGGTCGTAGACCTTGCCGCCGGAGACCCGGGCGAGCACCGCGGCCCGCGAGGCGTCGGTCATGCGGTTCAGGGCGCCGAGCTCGTCGTCGGGCCCCCAGGGACTCCGGCCGACCTCCGGCAAGGTCGCGGCGGCCGTGGCCGCGGAAGCCACCAGGCAGAGGGTGGCGGTGAGCAGCAGGTTGCGCAGGGTGGCAGGAATCGTCATCATGGCTCTATCTCCATTTTCGACAGCCAGTTGGCTGGATGCTTGCCGATCGTGTTCCGCCGCGGTGGACCCGCCGGCAGAACTAGCTTAACGTCAAGCTATCTGGATTATATTTTTATGTCAAGTAACTTGACATGGAAAAATGTCCGGGGTATCTTGGCCGCATGAACCAGAACGACGCCATCCAGCACATCGTGCAGCAGTGGACCCGGGAGCGCCCGGATCTCGACCCGTCCGGGTTCGAGGTCGTCGGCCGCATCCTGGTCCTCGCGGAGCATCTGAAGCGGCGCCTCGGCGACGCCCTCGCGCCCCTCGGGCTGGGCCTGTGGGGATTCGACG
>DAOPJF010000021.1:0-14890 GCA_035399525.1 Candidatus Krumholzibacteriia bacterium
CGCCCAGCCGCCCGCCCCACGCGCGGCACCCTCGCCAAGGAGCACGGGATGACGACGATGATGCCCCCGGGCCGGCGCCTTGGACGCCGGGCCACCCTGATCCTGCTGGCGGCGACGGCCCTGGCCGCGGCCGCCCCGGTCCCGCGTGCCGCCGCCCAGGATGCGGCCGCCCCCCTGGACCTGCCGACCCTGCTGCGCCTGGTGGCCGACGGCTCGCAGGCCGCCGCCACGGCGGCGGCCGACCTCGAGGCCGCCACCGCGGGCATCGACCGCAGCCGCGCGCACTGGTGGCCGTCGGTGGACCTCAGCGGCCAGTACACCTGGCGCGACAATCCCATCGAGGCCCAGGCCGGCACCTTCAGCTTCCCCACCACCGAGCAGAACAACGGCCAGTATGCGCTGGAGGCCCGCGAGCTGGTCTACGACGGCGGGCGCCGCAGCCTGGCCGTCGATGCGGCCGAGCGCCGCGCCGAGGCCGTGCGCCTGGGCGGCGCGGCCGCGGTGCAGCAGGCCCAGCTCGAGGCGGTCGACGCCTACCTGGCCATCCTCGAGCTGACCGGCAGCCGCCGCGTGCTCGAAAGCCGCCGGCAGGCGCTCGAGGCCCACCAGCGCACGGTGCAGGACCTGTTCGACCAGGGCCTGACCGCCCGCAACGACCTGCTGGAGACCGGGGTGCGCGTGCGCGCAGTCGACGACCAGCTGCAGGCGGTGGACGATCGCCTGGCCGTGGCCCGGGGCGACCTGAACCGGCGGCTGGGGCGCGATCCGCAATCGCCGCTGGCCCTGCCCGACAGCCTGCCGCCGCCGCCCGCGCTCGCCGGCGGCCGCGACGCCCTGCTGGCCGACGCGGTGCAGGCCAACGCGCGGCTGCTGGCGGCCGACGCGCGCCATGCCGCCGGCCTGGGCGAGCTGGCCCTGGCCCGCCGCGCCTGGTTCCCGTCGCTGTTCGTGGGCGCCCAGCACGCGTACGTGCAGAACCAGTTCCTGGTGCACGAGAGCCTGAACATGGTGACCGCCGGCGTGGCCTGGAACCTGTTCGACGGCGGCGTGCGCAAGGCCGACATCCGCCGGGCCGAGGCGGCGACGGCCTCGACCGCGCGCGACCGCCTCGAGGTCGAGCGCGCCGTGGGCGTGGCCGTGGACGACGCCTGGCGCCGCTGGGAGCAGGCGCACCGCGAGCTGGGCACCGCCCGCGCCGACGTCGAGGCCGCCGGCGAGAACCTGCGCATCGTCGAGGACCAGTACCGCGAGGGCGTCGCCCGCAGCAGCGACGTGCTGGACGCCGAGACCCTGCTGGCCCGCGCCCGCTTCGACGTGGTGCGCCGCCACTACCAGACCTACCGCGCCCAGGCCGACCTGCTGACGGCCGCCGGACGCGACCTGGCCGCGTTCTACGGCGGCGCCCCCGCGGGCGCCGGGAAGGACTGACATGAAGAGCAAGAAGTGGATCGGCCTGGTGGTCATCGTCCTGGGCACGGTGGCCCTGGCCGTGGCCGGCTGGCTGCACTGGACCCACGGGCAGAAGTTCCCCTCCACCGACAACGCCTACGTGGGCGGCGACGTCTACGCCGTGGCCAGCCGCGTGCCCGGCACGCTGGTGGCGGTGAACTTCAAGGAGAACGGCCGCGTCGAGGCGGGCCAGGTGATGGCCGAGCTCGATCCCGCCGACTTCGAGATGGCCATCGCCCGCGCCGAGGCCGAGGCGGCCAAGGCCCAGGCGGCGCTGGCCCTGGACGAGGCGCAGATCGCCGGCGCCGAGGCCCAGCTGCTGGTGGCGCGCAGCGAGGCCGAGCAGGCCCGCGCCGACCGCGACCGCTACGCGACCCTCGAGGAGCGCGGCTCGGCCGCCGGGCGCCAGTCCGAGACCGCCCGCACCGCCGCCACCGTGGCCGAGGCCCAGGTGACCGCCGCGACCAAGGCGCTGGCCGCGGCCAGGGCGAAGCTGGGCGTCGACCAGAAGGCCGTGGCCAAGGCCGAGGCCGAGCTGGCCAACGCCCGCCTGCAGCGCGGCTACTGCACCATCACCGCGCCCGCATCGGGCCTGGTGGCCGACAAGTCGGCGCAGCCCGGGCAGGTCATCGCGCCGGGACAGCCCCTTTGCCGCGTGGCGCCGCTGGAGGGCGAGCACCTGTGGGTGGACGCCAACTTCAAGGAGACGCAGCTGCACCGCATCGCCGTGGGCCAGGAGGTCGAGGTCGAGGTGGACGCCGTGCCCGGCCACGCTTTCAAGGGCCGCGTCGCCGACCTGGGCGCCGGCACCGGCGCGTCGTTCGCGCTGTTGCCGCCGGAGAACGCCAGCGGCAACTGGGTGAAGATCGTGCAGCGCCTGCCCGTGCGCATCGCGCTGCTACCCGGCGACGCCGAGCTCGCGCGCCTGCGGCTGGGCCTGTCCTGCAAGGTGTCGGTGGACACGCGGGGTCCGGGAGAGCGCTGATGGCCGACCTCGACGCCAGCGGGCGGCCCCTGCCCAGCAAGTTCCTCGTCGCCGGCACGGTGATGATCGGCACGCTGATGGAGGTCATCGACACGTCGGTGGCCAACGTCTCGCTGCCCCACATGCAGGGCACGTTCAGCGCGGGCACCGACGAGATCACCTGGGTCATCACGTCGTACCTGGTGGCCAACGCCATCATCCTGCCCCTGTCGGGCTGGCTGGGGAACTACTTCGGGCGCAAGCGCGCCTACCTGACCTGCCTGGTGCTGTTCACGCTGGCGTCGGTGGGCTCGGGCGCGGCGCTGTCGCTGCCCATGCTCGTGGGCATGCGCGTGCTGCAGGGGCTGGCCGGCGGCGCCATGGTGCCCATGAGCCAGGCCATCCTGCTGGAGCGCTTCCCCCGCGAGGAGCACGGCAAGGCCATGGCGCTGTTCGGGGTGGGCGTCATCTTCGGGCCCATCATCGGGCCCACCCTCGGCGGCTGGATCACCGACACCATCGGCTGGCGCTGGGTGTTCTACATCAACGCGCCGCTGGGCATCATCGGCGTGCTGCTGGGGCTGCTGTTCATCGTCGATCCGCCCTACCTGAAGCGGCCCGAGGGCCGCATCGACTACCTCAGCTTCGTGTTCATCGCCGTGGGCCTGGGCAGCCTCGAGGTGCTGCTGAACCGCGGGCAGCGCTACGACTGGTTCGAGAGCATGCAGATCCGCCTGCTGGCGATGACGACCGCGCTGGGCCTGGCGCTGTTCGTGTGGCGCTCATTGACGGCCACGCGTCCGCTGGTGGACCTGTCGGTGTTCAAGAGCCGGCCGTTCCTGATCTGCACGCTGCTGATGTTCCTGCTGGGCTTCGGCCTGTACGGATCGTTCACCATGCTGCCGCTGTACGCGCAGACGGTCATGGGCTACACGGCGACCCTGGCCGGCCTGGTGCTGTCGCCCGGCGGGCTGATGTCGCTGCTGGCGATGGCCTTCGTGGGCAACCTGGTGGGCAAGGTCGACGCGCGGGCGCTGGTGGTGTTCGGGGCGGCCATGAACATCTGGTCGCTGTCGGTGCTGCAGCACGTGTACACGGGCGTCGACTTCATGTACCTGACCTCGAGCCGGCTGCTGCAGGGCTTCGGCATGGGCTTCCTGTTCGTGCCGCTGACGGCCATCGCCTTCGGCGGGCTGCGGCCCCAGCAGATCGGCCAGGCCACCGGCCTGTTCAACCTGCTGCGCAACGAGGGCGGCTCCATCGGCATCGCCCTGGCCTCGACGGTGCTGGCGCGCCACGCGCAGATGCACCACGCCCACCTGGCCGAGCACCTGACGCCGGGCAACCTGGTGCTGCAGGAGCGGGTGGTCGCCATGACCCACGGCCTGGGCACCGCGGCGGGGGTCGATCCGGTCACCGCGCAGCAGCTGGCCTGGCGCGCGCTCGAGGGCCAGGTCACCGGGCAGGCCTACGTGATGGCCTACAACGACGTCTTCCGCATGCTGACCATGGCGTTCGTGGGTTTCCTGCCGTTCGTGCTGCTGCTGGGCGGGAAGGTGAAGAAGGAAGGCGTGGCGGTGCACTGAGCCCGGTCGCGCCGCCGCCGCGTTTCTGCTAGTCTGCCGCGATGAACAGTTTCAAGGACCACTTCAAGGACCACTTCTCGGATCGGTCGGACGCGTACCTGCGGTACCGCCCCACCTATCCGCCTGCCCTGTTCGCCTGGCTGGCCGAGACGGCGCCCGGGCGTCGCCGCGCGTGGGACTGCGCCACGGGCTCGGGCCAGGCGGCCGTCGCCCTGGCCGACCACTTCGACGCCGTGGTCGCCACCGACGCCAGCGCCCGGCAGCTGGCCCACGCCATGGCCCACCCGAAGGTCGCCTACCGCGTGGCCCGCGCCGAGGCCTCGGGCCTGGACGATGCGAGCTGCGACCTGGTGACGGTGGCGCAGGCCATCCACTGGTTCGACCTCGATACGTTCGCGGCCGAGGCGGCGCGCGTGCTGGCGCCCGGCGGAGCGATCGCCGCCTGGACCTACAAGCGCCTGCTGGTGGACGCCGCGGTCGACGCGGTGCTGGACGAGCTGTACGGCCCCGTGCTGGGCAGCTACTGGCCGCCCGAGCGCACCCACGTGCAGGACGGGTACGTGCGCATCGCCCTGCCCTTCCCCGAGATCACGCCGCCCGCCTTCACCATGACCGCGCGGTGGGACCTGGACCGCCTGCTGGCCTACCTGCGCACCTGGTCGTCGGCCACGCGCTGCCTGGCCGCCACCGGGCGCGACATGGTGGCCGAGTTCGCGCCGGCGCTGGCCGCCGCCTGGGGCCCCGACCCCGGCCCGCGCACCATCACCTGGCCGTTCGTGCTGAGGGTGTGGCGGCCGGACGCCTGAACGGTCCGGCGGCTCGTCAGCGGAAGATCCCCTGCAGCGACCCCCAGCTGAGCGTCGTCGTCGGCACGTAGTCGTTCCACACCGCGCCGACGATCGTGCCGTCGATGCCGTAGGCGGTCAGGTCGGTCGCCGTCGTGCCGGTGCCCTCGTTCAGCGACCAAAGCCCCCGAAGGCCGGTCTCCGAGCCGGTCAGCTGCCGGTCCATGTCCTGCTGGATGTCGGCTTGCGTGCGCGCCACGGCCCAGATGCGCACCTCGTCCAGCCGACCGGCGAAGCAGTCGACGGCCCCCCCGTCGCTGCTGGTCTTGCGCCCGCCCAGGTACAGCGGCTTGTCGTCGAAGGCCACGTCGCCGACGTCGATGGCCTGGCCCACCGGCTGGCCGTCCAGGAAGATCGTCTTGATGCGGCCGCTGGGCAGGTCCTCGAACCGCACGGCCACGTGGGCCCAGGCGCCGGCGGGCGCCGGTGCGGTGGAGACGAGCTCGTGCGGGCTGCTGGGCGCATCCAGGGCCATGGTCAGGAAGTGGATGAAGCCCGCGTCGTCCAGGGCCACCGAGTAGGCCTCGTCACCCAGGGCGTCCACGACGTAGTCGACCTGCGAGATGAGCCGGCCGCCGCCGCCTTCCGCGCTGCGCATCACCCGCAGCTCGACGGTGAAATCGAGGAACAGGAAGTGGTTGGAGGCGAAGGGGATCTCGACGTGGTCGTCGATCCCGTCGAACAGCAGCGAGTGATGCTCCTGGGCGGCGGCGGGCATGGCCGCGGCCGCGAGCAGGAGGACGGTGGCCAGGACGAGGCGCATGGCGATCCCTCTTCGGTTCGGGGTCGGGGCTCCGGTCGGTCGCCGGGAAGAACGGATCGACGGGGCCGGGAAGTTGCAGACGCACCGCCTGCAACTTTCGCGGGATCCCGTTCCGTTCTTGGGGGGCAGCGTCGACACGCGTCCTCCACGAAAGGTCCGGCACCATGCGCTCGTTCGCCCTGTTGGCCATCCTCCCGGTCATGCTCGTGCTCGCGGCAGCTCCGGAAGCGCCCGCCGCCGATCGGTTCGTCTATCCCGACGGCAGCGGCACGTACCCCACCATCGCCGCCGCGGTGTCCGCCTCCGCGGCCGGCGACGCGATCTACCTGATGCCCGGCACCTTCACCGGCCCCGGCAACCGGGACGTGGTCGTCGACATCCCGCTGACCATCCGGTCCAACGACCTGCTCGACCGCGCGGTCATCGACTGCCAGGGCAGCGAGGCCGAGCCCCACCGCGCTTTCTCTCTGAACGACGAGCCCATCACCCTCGGCGACCTGGTCATCCGGGGCGGCTGGGCGACCGACGGCGGCGCCGTCGACGTGCTGTTCGGCACGCCGACCTTCGACCGCTGCACGTTCGCCGACAACACCGCCGGCCGGGCCGGCGGCGCCGTGTTCCACGCCGGCGAGAACCAGGCGCTCTTCAGCTTCTGCGTGTTCGCGGGCAACGCGGCCGGCACCCAGGGTGGCGCCGTAGCCGCGGACACGGGCGTCGAGATCCGGTTCCTGTCCTGCACCCTGGTGCAGAACTCCGCGCCCATGGGCAGCGCCCTCTTCTTCGACGGCAACAGCCACTGCCGGGTCAACCAGTCCATCATCGCCTTCGGCTCGGGCGGGTCGGCCATCGAGGACTACTACGGCGCGGGCCTGGTCATCGGCTGCACCGACATCTACGGCAACCGCGGCGGCGACTGGACGGCCGCGGCGGCGGGCCAGCTGGGCATCAACAACAACGTGAGCGTCGACCCCCTGCTGTGCGATCCGCGGGGCGTTCCTGCCAACTACGCGGTGATGGGCGCAAGCCCCGTCTCGCACGCGTTCCCCTGCGGGTTCCTGGGCGCGGTCTACCCCGACGCCGCCTGGCCGGCGCCGGTCTACGGCGTGCGGGCCGACGGCAAGGGCATGTACGCGACCATCCAGGCCGCGGTGCTGGCGGTGCCCGACGGCGCAGGGATCGCGCTGGAGGACGGCACCTTCACCGGCGCCGGGAACCGCGACGTCGTCTTCCAGGGCAAGACCCTCAACGTGCATTCGGCGAGTGGGGATCCTGGCCTGTGCGTCGTCGACTGCGAGGGCACGGCGTCGTATCCGCACGTCTTCCTGGCGCTCGAGCAGCAGGAGACGGGCGTCGTGATCGAGGGCATCGGCGTGACCGGCAGCTACTGGCTCGTCGGGTACGAGAACCGGGGGGCGATCCAGCTCGGTGCGCAGGGCGACCTGATCATCAGGAACTGCGCGTTCACCGCCAACGCCGTAGCGGTTCGCGCCGACGGTCCCGGTTCGGACATCACCCTCGACGGCTGCCGGTTCGTCGCCAACGGCCTGACGGTCACGACGGACGCCGGCGTGGCGCTGGCCAACGTGGACTGCACGATCACCGGCTGTTCGTTCGAGGACGCCGCGGGTCCCGAGGTCTCCATCTGGAAGGATGGCACGGCCGTCACCGCGACCATCAGCGATTGCACGTTCCACGAATCCGGCTCGCCGAACACGAGCTGGCCGACGGTGCGGATCCTAGGCCCCGCCACCTCGGACGGCGTGCTGGATGTCACTGTCCACGGATCGGAGTTCGTCGGTTCGTCGACCGAATGCCTGCGGCTGTCCGAGTTCGACAGCGCCGTCGTCGAGGACTGCACCTTCGTCGGCAGCACGGCGATCGCGTTGTACGCCTACCTGACCTCGGCCGGCGGCGAGAGCATCGTCGTCCGGGGTTGCACGTTCGCCGACAACCGGGTCGGGGTCGGGAGCTCGCGTCTCGGCCTGATCGTGGAAGACTCGTCCTTCACCGGGAACGGGATCGGCCTGGGCGTGGTGTCCGGAAGCCTCGACATGCGGGACTGCACGTTCACCGGCAACGGACTGCAGCTGGACGACGGGGGGGCGGTCCAGGTCACCGACGCCCCGGCGGCCGTATCGGGAACGACCTTCGACGACAACGGACCAGCCGACCTGAACGGCTTCTGCGTCCGGCTCTACGGCTACAGCACCGGACTGCCCGTCTCGGCGTCCTTCGCCGACTGCGCCTTCATCGGCAACCGGTCATCGCTGGGGGGTGCGATCCATTGCGTCTGGGCGACCGACCTGGCGCTCACCGACTGCCTGCTGGCAGGCAACACCGCCCAGGTCGGAGCCGCCGTCTACGTGGTCGAGACAGCCGACACGCGGCTGGAGCGATGCACGGTGCACAAGAACGTGATCGACGGTCCCTTCCTGTCGCGGGCGCAGGTCCACGTGGCGGCCTTCGGCAAGGTTCCCGAGCCCCGGCTGGTCCTGACCCACACGCTGATCACCCGGGGCCTGACGTCCGCAGCCGTCTACGGCGAACAGGGGGCCACGGCCATAGCCACCACCTGCGACATCCACGCCAACGACCGGGGCGACTGGGATGGGGTGCTCGCGGGCCAGCTCGGGCTGACGGGCAACCTCGCGATGAACCCGCTGTTCTGCGACCCCTGGGACGCCGGCGCCGGCCTGAACGAGGCGTCGGTCTGCCTGCCGGCCAACAACGACCACGGCGTGCAGATCGGCGCGCTCGGCCTGGGCTGCACCGGCCTGGCCGATGCCCCGGACGATCCCGCGCTGCAGCTGCCGGCGGTGTTCGCCGTGCCGGGCAACCATCCCAACCCGTTCAACCCCCGCACCGCGATCCGCTTCGAGCTGCCGGAGGCCGGCCCGGTCACCGTCGAGGTCTACGCCCTCGACGGGCGGCTGGTGCGGCGCCTGGCCGCGGGCGACATGTTCGCCGCGGGCGGCCACGAGGTCGTGTGGGACGGCACCGACGAGCGCGGGGCCGCCCAGTCGTCGGGCGTGTACCTGTACCGCGTGACCGCCCGGGGCCGGACCCTGGGCGGCAAGATGGCGATGATCCGCTGATCCCGGCGGGGGGTTGGGAGCGCCGCGCCCGGGGACCCGCAGGGGTTCCCGGGCGCGCGTGCGTCGGCGGGCGGCGCTTTCTCCCCTTGCGCCCTGCCCGTTTCGCCATATCTTGAATCAACATTCACGAGATGAATTGAAATTCTTCTCGCGAATCCAAAATCGGCAATTTCCACCAACGCGATGTCCCACAGCGAGATACCCGCCGGCAGCAGCCCTTGCCGCCCCGGGCCCGAGAGAGGAACGTCTCCATGCACACGAGAAGAGCGGCACTGGCGGCGGCCGTGGCGGCCGTCCTGGCGGGCGCGATCATGCTGGCGGGCTGCGGCAAGTCCCAGGCCCCGCAGCAGGGCCAGGCCCCCACGGTCAGCTTCGTGACCGTCGGCACCGACAGCGTGACCCTGACCACCGAGCTGGCCGGGCGCACCGTGCCCTGCCGCACGGCCGAGATCCGGCCCCAGGTCAACGGCATCATCCTGAAGCGGCTGTTCACCGAGGGCGCCGACGTGGTCGAGGGCCAGCCCCTGTACCAGATCGACCCCGAGCGCTACCAGGCCGACCTGGACAACGCCCAGGCTGCCCTGGCCCGCGCCGAGGCCAACCGCACGGCCATGACCCTGCGGCAGAAGCGCGCCGAGGAGCTGCTGCCCTCGCGCGCGGTCAGCCAGCAGGACTACGACGACGCCGTGGCCGGCCTGCAGGCCGCCGAGGCCGAGGTCTCCGCACTGAAGGCCCAGGTGCGCGGCGCGCGCATCAACCTCGAGCGCACCACGGTGCGGGCGCCCATCGGCGGCCGCATCGGGCGTTCGCTGGTGACCGAGGGCGCGGTGGTCATCGCCTACCAGCCCGGCATGCTGGCGGTCATCCACCAGGTCGATCCCATCTACGTGGACATGCCCCAGTCGGCGGCCGAGATGCTGCGCCTGAAGCGCCGCCTGGCCGAGGGCAGCCTGCACGCCCACCAGGCGAGCGGGGGCAACGTGCGCATCGTGCTGCAGGACGGCACCGCGTACCCGCGCCAGGGCACGGTCGTGTCGCAGGATCTGGCCGTCGATCCGACCACGGGGTCGGTGGTGCTGCGCGCCGAGGTGCCCAACCCCGACGGCGACCTGCTGCCGGACATGTTCGTGCGCGGCATCGTCATCGAGGGCGTCGACCGCGCGGCGGTGATGGTGCCGCAGCAGGCGGTGCAGCGCAACGCGCGCGGCGAGCCCTACGCCTGGATCGTCGACGGCGACAACCTGGCCCAGGTGCGCACGCTGACCGTCGACCGCACCGTCGGCGACCGCTGGCTGGTGACGGCGGGCCTGGTGCCCGGCGACCGCCTGGTGGTCGAGGGCCTGCAGTTCCTGCGGCAGCCCGGCGCGCCGGTGCAGGCGCAACCCTACGTCGCGCCCGCCCCGGCGGAGGCTTCCGCCGCCGGCGCCGCGAACCAGAACCCGTCCCACTAGCGGAGGCGCACCATGCTCTCGAGATTCTTCCTGAAGCGCCCCGTGTTCGCCTGGGTCATCGCCATCGCGATGATGGCGGGCGGCGGGCTGGCCATCTACAACATGCCGGTGTCGCAGTACCCGCCCATCGCGCCGCCGTCCATCGCCATCCAGGCGTTCTACCCGGGCGCGTCGGCCGAGACCGTCGAGAACACCGTCACGCAGATCATCGAGCAGAAGATGACCGGCCTGGACGACATGCTCTACATCTCGGGCAAGAGCGCGTCGTCGGGCCTGGCGCGGCTCGAGCTGACCTTCAAGGCCGGCACCGACCCCGACCTGGCCTGGGCCAAGGTGCAGAACAAGCTGCAGCTGGCCATGGCCAGCCTGCCGGACGTGGTGTCGCGGCAGGGCGTGACCGTCAGCAAGTCGACGCGCAACTACCTGCTGATCGTGGGCCTGACCTCGCCCGACGGCAGCTACGACAGCGCGGCCCTGAACGACTACGCCCAGTCCAGCGTCGAGAAGGTGCTCGCGCGCGTGCCCGGCGTGGGCGAGGTCGAGCCCTTCGGCGCCCAGTACGCCATGCGCGTGTGGGTCGACCCCTACCGCATGGCCAGCTACAACCTGACCTTCGAGGACGTGGTGCTGGCGCTGCGGGCCTACAACGTCGAGGTGTCGGCGGGCCAGTTCGGCGGCCTGCCCGCCGAGGAGGGCCAGCGCCTGAACGCCTCGATCGTGGTGCAGCACCTGTTGCAGACGCCCGAGGAGTTCGCCCGCATCCCCGTGCGCATCAACCCCGACGGTTCGACGGTGCGCATCAGCGACATCGGCCGCACCGAGGTGGGCGCCGAGCGCTACGACGGCCCCGGCTACTACAACGGCACGCCGCTGGCCGGCCTGGCCATCCGGCAGTCGGCCGGCGCCAACGCCCTGAACACGGTCAAGGCCGTCAAGGCCGCCGTCGCCCAGCTGAGCGAGAACTTCCCGCCCGGCATCGCCGCGGTCTACCCCTACGAGACCACGCCGTTCACGGTCGTGGCCATCGAGGAGGTGGTCAAGACCCTGTTCATCGCCATCCTGCTGGTGTTCCTGGTCATGTACCTGTTCATGGGGAACATCCGGGCCACGCTGATCCCGACCATCGCCGTGCCGGTGGTGATCCTGGGCACGTTCGCGGTGCTGGGCCTGTTCGGGTACTCGGTGAACATGTTGACCATGTTCGCCATGGTGCTGGCCATCGGCCTGTTGGTGGACGACGCCATCGTCGTGGTGGAGAACGTCGAGCGCGTGATGACCGAGGACGGCACGCCCGCCATGGTCGCCGCCGAACGCTCGATGGGCGAGATCACCAGCGCGCTGGTGGGCATCGGCCTGGTGCTGGCGGCGGTGTTCGCGCCCATGGCCTTCTTCCCCGGCTCGACCGGCATCATCTACCGGCAGTTCTCGGTGACCATCGCCGCCAGCATGCTGCTGTCGGTGGTGGTGGCCCTGGTGCTGACGCCGGTGCTGTGCGCGGCGCTGCTGAAGCCCGTGCCCGCCGGCCACAACCCGTCGGACCAGGCCATGCCCCTGTTGCGGCCCTTCTTCCGCTGGTTCGACCGCACCTTCTACGGCCTGCGCGACCGCTACGTGCAGGCCACGCGGCGCACCCTGCACAACCGGTTGCTGGCCTTCGGCGCCTACGCGGCCATCGTGGCGGCCATGGTCGTCATGTACCAGCGCATGCCCACGTCGTACCTGCCGGACGAGGACCAGGGCTTCCTGATGGTCATGGCGGTGCTGCCGTCGGGCTCGACCATCGAGCAGACCGAGGCGGTCATGCGCCAGGTGCGCGACCACTTCCAGCAGGGCGAGCCCGAGGCCGTCGAGTCGGTCATGGACATCTCGGGCCGCAGCTTCAGCGGCACGGGCCAGAACATGGGCATGGCCTTCATCAAGCTGAAGGACTGGCACCTGCGCAAGGAGGGCCGCCTGCGCGCCCGCGCCGTCGCGGGCCGCGCCATGGGCGCCTTCGGCCAGATGAACCAGGCCATGGTGTTCGCCTTCCCGCCGCCGGCGGTCATCGAGCTGGGCAACGCCACCGGCTTCGACTTCCAGCTGCAGGACCGCGCCGGCCGCGGCCACGCGGCCCTGATGGGCGCGCGCAACCAGCTGCTGGGCATGGCGGCCCAGGACCCGCGCCTGGTGCGCGTGCGTCCCAACGGCATGGAGGACGTGGCCGAGTACCGCGTCGACGTCGACTGGGACGCCGCCGGCGCCCAGGGCGTGCCGGTGTCGTCCATCAACACGGCGCTGGCGTCGGCCTTCGGCAGCGCCTACGTCAACGACTTCATCCAGAACGGACGCGTGAAGAAGGTGTTCGTGCAGGCCGACGCGGCGTTCCGCATGGCGCCGCGCAACCTCGACGACATCTACGTGCGCAACAGCCGCGGGGCGATGGTGCCGTTCTCGGCCTTCGCCACCGGCCACTGGACGTCGGGCTCGCCGCTGCTGGAGCGCTACAACGGCTTCCCGTCGGTGAACCTGTGGGGCGAGCCGGCGGCCGGCCGCAGCTCGGGCGAGGCCATGAACGCCATGGAGGAGCTGACGCACCGCCTGCCGGCGGGCTTCGACTTCGCCTGGACGGGCCTGTCGTACCAGGAGCGCATGGCGTCCGCACGCACGGGCCTGCTGTACGCGTTCTCCATCTTCGTGGTGTTCCTGACGCTGGCCGCGCTGTACGAGAGCTGGTCCATTCCCCTCGCGGTGCTGGCGACCATGCCCCTGGGCGTGATCGGCGGCGTGCTGGCCTCGGGCCTGCGCAGCTTCCCCAACGACGTGTACTTCCAGATCGGCCTCTTGACGGTGCTGGGCCTGACGACGAAGAACGCCATCCTGATCATCCAGTTCGCCCGCGACAAGGTGGCCGAGGGCGGCGACCTGGTCGAGGCGACGCTCGAGGGCGCGCGGCTGCGGCTGCGGCCCATCGTGATGACCTCGATGGCCTTCGGCTTCGGCGTGCTGCCGCTGGCGTTCGCCAACGGCGCCGGCTCGGGCGCCCAGACGGCCATCGGCACCGGCGTGCTGGGCGGCATGATCACCTCGACGTTCCTGGTGATCTTCTTCGCACCCTTCTTCTACGTGCTCATCGACGAGGTCGTCGGCCGCGGCCGCAAGCGCAAGCTGACCCTGGTCAAGAACGACCCCGACAAGGGAGGCCTGGCATGAAGCGCCCCATCCTGCTGGCGGCCCTGCTGCTGACGGCGACCGCCGGCTGCACCATGGCCCCGAAGTACACGCGGCCCGAGGCCGAGGTGCCCGTCGCCTTCCCCGAGGGCGCGGCCTACCCCGACACCACGGGCTGGGCCGACCTGCCCGCGGCGACGGACGTGGCCCCCGCCGGCCTGTACCCCGACCTGCGCCTGCAGCAGGTGGTGGACCTGGCCCTGGCCCGGAACCTCGACCTGCGCCTGGCCGCCCTGAACGTCGAGCGCGTGCGCGCGATGTACAAGATCACCGGCGCGGCGATGCTGCCGTCGCTGACGGCGTCGGCCTCGGGCTCGCGCTCGCAGACGCCCGGCGACCTGTCGGCCACCGGCGCCACGTCCATCGACAGCCGCTACGGCGTGGACGTGGGCGTCGCCTCGTGGGAGATCGACCTGTTCGGCCGCCTGCGCAGCGAGAAGAACCAGGCCATGGAGCAGTACCTGGCCAGCGAGGAGGGCCGACGCGGCGCCGAGCTGTCCCTGGTCTCGGCGGTGGGCCAGGCCTACCTGAAGCTGGCGGCGACCCGCGAGCAGCTGGCCCTGGCGCGGTCGACGCTGGCCGCGCAGCAGGAGGCCTTCGCCCTGGTGCAGCGGCAGTACGACGTCGGCGCCGCCTCGGCGCTGGACCTCAGCCGCGCGCAGACGCAGGTCAGCGCCGCCGAGGTGGACATCGCCTCGTACACGCGGCAGGAGGCCCAGGACCGCAACGCCCTGGACCTGCTGGCGGGCGGCCCCGTGCCCGAGGCGCTGCTGCCGGCCGACCTGGCCGCCGTGGCGCCGCCGGCGGACGTGGCGCCGGGCCTGTCGTCGGCCGTGCTGCTGGGCCGGCCCGACGTGATGGCGGCCGAGCACCAGCTGATGGCGGCCAACGCCCAGATCGGCGTGGCGCGCGCGGCGTTCTTCCCGCGCATCTCGCTGACGGCCCTGGTGGGCACCGCCAGCGCGGCCCTGTCGGGCCTGTTCGCCTCGGGCTCGGACACCTGGGCGTTCCGGCCCACGGCCACCATGCCCATCTTCGACCTGCGCACCACCGGCGCGCTGAAGCTGACCCAGGCCGAGCGCGAGATCGTGCTGGCCCGGTACCAGCAGACCATCCAGACCGCGTTCCGCGAGGTCTCGGACGCGCTGGCCACCAAGGGCACCATCCGGCAGCAGGTCGACGCGCAGGCCCGCCTGGTGGACGCCACCAGCACGGCCTATGACCTGGCCCAACTGCGCTACCGCAGCGGCGCCGACAGCTACCTCGGCGTGCTGGACGCCCAGCGTTCGATGTACGCGGCCCGGCAGGGCCTGGTAGGATTGAAGCTGGCCGAGGCGGCCAACAAGGTGCAGCTCTACGCGGTGCTGGGCGGCGGCGGGACGGCCGCGGCCCCGGACCAGGCGCAGCAGTGATCTTCCCGGAATGAGGATGCGATGACGACCGCCCGAACCCCTCCCGCCGCGAACGCGAGTCGGCCCGGCACCGCCGGGAGATCCTCGCCGTCGCGCTGCGCCTGTTCGCCGAGAAGGG
>DAOPJF010000022.1:0-14842 GCA_035399525.1 Candidatus Krumholzibacteriia bacterium
GGCGACGGCAAGAAGGCCCTGATGGAGCTGGTCGAGGCCCTCAAGGAAGGCTGACCGGGGCCCCCGGGGCGCGGGCGGCACGGGCGCGGCGGGCTCCCGCAGGGGAGCCCGCCGCGTCCTCGTTCTTGTGCCGCCGCGAGTTGCGCGGCCGCGGTTTCGGCGAGCGGTTCGGTCGGCTATAGTGCGCGCGTCCGCCGCCGCCTTGCCGCCCCCAGCCGGAGGTCCGTCCGCCGTGAACAAGGCCTTCACCAGCATCGGCCTGTCCCCCATCGTCGAGATCAGCGAGCGCATCCGCGACCTGGCCCCCCGCTGGGAGGCCGCCACGGGCGAGCGCTTCGCCTTCCTGCAGCGGGGCGAGCTGTCCGATCCCACGCCCGCCTACGTGCTGGACGCGGTCAAGGCGGCCATGGACGCGGGCCTGACCCGCTACCCCAAGTCGGGCGGCGAGCCGTTCTTCAAGCAGGCGGTACTGACGCACCTGGCCGAGCAGGGCATCTCCGACCTGGGCCCCGAACACGTGCTGGCCACCTACGGCGGTCAGGAAGGCCTGCAGCTGGTGTTCGGGCTGCACGCCGGCGGCAAGGTGGTGGCGTTCGGGCCGGCCTGGTCGTGCGTGCTGGAGAACATCTTCCCCTACAGCGGATTCACCCTCGCGACCACGGACCTGGTCGAGCGGGGCGGCGCCCTGGAGGTGGATTTCGCCGACCTGGACGCCAAGCTGGCGGGCGCGGCGCTGCTCTACCTGAACACGCCGCACAACCCGACGGGCAAGGTCTTCTCGCGGGACGAGCTGGCGCGCATCAACGCGCTCTGCCTGAAGCACGGCGTGCGCATCGTCTCGGACGAGGCCTACCGCGACTTCGTGTACGGCGACGCCCGGCACGTGAGCATGCTCGAGTTCGGCGGCGACCACGTGTACGCCGTCTGCACCTGCTCGAAGTCGTACGCGGCGACGGGCTTCCGCATCGGGTTCACCGTGTGCCGCGACGCCGAGGCCATCTTCCGCCTGACCCTGGGCGAGTACACGCAGACCGCGGGCGTGGTGCCGTTCATCCAGAAGGGGTTCGCCGCGGCGCTGACCGAGCGCGGCCCGCGCGACGCCTGGCTGGCCGACCTGATGGCCCGGTTCGGCCGCCGGCGCGACCTGGTCTACGAGCGGCTGCACCCGGTGCTGGGCGACAGCCTGTACCGGCCCGAGGGCGCGTTCTACTTCTTCCTGAACCTGAAGGACCGCACCCGGCCCGCGCCCAGGGGCACGGCGCTGGGCGCCCACCTGCTGCAGCAGTTCCTGGACGCGGGCGTGGCGGTGGTGCCGGGCTCGGCGTTCGGCGGCTCGGCCTGGGCCGACCACGTGCGGCTGTCGTTCTCGGCCATCGACGAGGCGCCGCTCGGGCGGGCGCTCGACCGCATCGCGACGCAGGTGCTGGTGGGCCGGGGAGCGGAGTCGGCCTAGCTACGGCCCAGGCGGCGGTGGCGCAGGGCGGGCAGGCGGCGGCGGATGCCGTCGAGCTGGGCGAAGTCCAGCTCGGCCGCGACCACGCACGTGGCCGCGCCGTCGGCCTCGGCCAGCACCGTCCCCCACGGGTCGACGATCATGCTGTGGCCCCAGGTGGCCACGCCCCCCGAGCCCGGCCCCGTCTGGTCGGGCGCCAGCACGAAGGCCTGGTTCTCGATGGCGCGCGCCCGCAGCAGGCTCTCCCAGTGGGCGGCGCCGCTGGTGGCGGTGAACGACGCGGGCACCGCCAGCATGTCCGCGCCCAGGTCGGCGCAGCGGCGGTACAGCTCGGGGAAGCGCAGGTCGTAGCAGATGGACAGGCCCAGGGTGCGGCCCGCCACGGGCGCGGCCACGGGCCGGTCGCCGGCGCGGTACCAGTCCGACTCGCGGATGGCCACGCCGTCGATGTCCACGTCGAACAGGTGGATCTTGCGGTAGGTGGCGACCACGCCGCCGTCGGGTCCCAGCAGCACCGCGGTGTTGAAGACCCGGCGGTCACCGGGGATGGCCTCGCACACGCTGCCCGCCAGCACCCAGGCGCCGTGCTCGCGCGCGAGCTTCGCCAGGCCCTGCGTCGAGGGCCCGGGGATCGTCTCGCCGGGCAGCACCGCCGGCCGGCCGGTGCTGCGGAAGTGGTACATCTCCGGCAGGCACACCAGCCGCGCACCGCCGGCGAGGGCCTCGCGCACCAGGCCCTCGGCCGCGGCCGTGTTGGCGGCCACGTCCTGCCCCGCATCCATCTGGACCAGGGCCACGGGCAGGATGTCCGGACGTGGGATCGCGTCCACGGCAGGGCCTCCGCATTCGGAACGGCGCACGCAGCCTAGGCGGGGTCGAGCAGGCCCCGCAGCTTGTCGCAGGTCTCGGCCACCGTCGGGAAGCCGGCCGGCAGCGCGGCGCCCGCGGGGAACGTGGCCCGGGCCCACGCGAACAGCGCGGCCCCGTCGATGGGCGCGTCCTCGCCCACGCCCGCGGCCTCGCGCCACGCGGCGGCCAGGCCCGAGGTGCGCGGGAACAGGTGGAAGTGCAGGCCGCGGTCGACCTCGCAGAACGACAGGCAGTACACCCGCTCGGCCTTGACGATGGTCTCGATGGCGCCGGCGGCCGAGGCCGTCATCACGCCCAGCTTCTGGGCGCGGCCCGTGGACAGGTCGCCCAGGGACTGGGCGCCCGAGCGCACGCGCAGGACCAGGTAGCCGGGCACGCCGCAGAAGTCGGCGTGCTCGAGGGTGAACAGCTCGTCCGCGAGGATCGCGTAGTCGGGTTTCAGAGCCATCATGCCTCCGTGCGGCGGGTCTCGCCTACCGCAGGTACGTGTAGTCGCCGAACACCTCGTCGTACTGCCGCTGCAGGACGGCCGATTCGCGCGCGGTCAGCCGACCGGCGGTCACGGCCTCCTCCAGGGCATGGCGCCACCGCTCCACGAGGTCGGCCTTCTCGTAGGAGACATAGCGCAGGACCTGGCCCACGGTGTCGCCGCGCAGCACGTTGGCGAAGACGAAGCGGCCGTCGGGGGCCACGTCGACATGCACCGCATTGGTGTCGCCGAACAGGTTGTGCAGGTCGCCGAGGATCTCCTGGTACGCGCCCACCAGGAAGACGCCGAAGCAGTAGCGCTCGTCGTCCTTCAGGTCGTGGGCGGGCAGGTAGTGCTTGATGTCGCGCAGGTCGGCGAAACGCTCGACCTTGCCGTCGGAGTCGCAGGTGATGTCCGCCAGCACGACGCGGCGGCGCGGCTCCTCGTTCAGGCGCGAGATGGGCGTGATCGGGAAGATCTGGTCGATGGCCCAGCTGTCGGGCATCGACTGGAAGATCGACAGGTTGCAGAAGTACGTGTCCGTCAGCAGCGCCGGCAGGCGGCGCAGGTCCTCGGGCACGTAGTGCAGGTCCTTGGTGACGGCGTTGATGGCGTTCAGCAGCGCCCAGTAGCACTGGTCGCCCAGGGCGCGGTCCTCGATGGACATCAGGCCCAGGCTGAACTGCTGCAGCATGGTCTGGCGCAGCTCGACCGCATCGTGCAGCGTCTCCTGGCAGTTCTTGGGCGTCAGGTCCTGCAGCATCAGCGCCATGTTGTGGACGGTGTCCTCCTCCGTGGTCTTCATCACGGCGGCGGGGTCGACCGCGGTCGAGAACGTGTTGGCCAGCCCGGTGACCTCGGCCACCAGCACCGAACCGTAGGCCACCATGGCGCGGCCGCACTCGGTGACCACGAAGGGGTGGGCGATCTCGGCGTTCTCGCAGGCCTCCTTGAGGATCCACACGACGTCGCGGGCGTATTCCTCGAGGGTGTAGTTCATGGACGACTCGAAGGCGGTCTTCGACCCGTCGTAGTCCACGGCCAGGCCGCCGCCCACGTCGAAGTAGCGCATCTTGGGGCAGAGCTTCGCCACCTGCACGTACACCTGCGCGGCCTCGCGCACGGCCTGCTTCAGCGAGCCGATGTTGGTCAGCTGGCTGCCGTTGTGGAAGTGCACCAGCCGCACCCAGTCGCGCTTGCCCTGCTTCTCGAGCAGCTTGAGCGCCTCGACGATCTCGGCCACGTTCAGCCCGAACTTCGCGCGCTCGCCGCCCGAGCGCTCCCAGCGGCCGGCGCCGCGGCCGGCCAGGCGCAGCCGGAAGCCGATGTTCGGCTCGATGCCCTGCTCGCGGCTGATGTCCAGCAGCGTGTCGATCTCCGACGCCTTCTCGATGACGACGATGACCTCGCGGCCCACGCGCTGCGCCATCATGGCCAGCTCGAGGTACTGCCGGTCCTTGTAGCCGTTGCAGATCAGCAGCGAGTCGTCGTTGGTGTGCATCGCCAGGGCGGCCACCAGCTCGGGCTTGCTGCCCACCTCGATGCCCAGGTTCAGGCGGCTGCCGGCGCTGGTCAGCTCGCTGACGACGTGGCGCTGCTGGTTGACCTTGATGGGGTAGACGGGGCGGTAGGATCCCTGGTACTCGTACTCCGCCATGGCCGCGGTGAAGGCGCGGTGCAGGGTCTGCAGCCGGTGGCGCAGGATGCCGTTGAACCGGAAGAGGATGGGCAGGCGGATGTCGCGCTGCCGGGCCTGGTCCACCAGGTCGTGCAGGTCGATCTCCGGGCCGCCGGGGCCGTCGGGCCGGATGACCACGTTGCCCGCGGGGTTGACGCCGAAGTAGCCGGCGCCCCAGTACTCGAATCCGTAGAGCTGTTCGCTCTTGGCGACGTTCCACGGCGCCCCAGGCAGCATAAGGCGGACCTCCGCGACTCAGGATCCAGGTGATGCCCCCGCGGGGGCCAAAGCGCGGTCCGCTCCCTCGGCACCGACCGGCGCTGAGCGCCGAAGCGGCAGTCTAACCGACGGGCCCGGCGGCGTCACGCCGGAATCGGCCCCTCCGGCGGACCGGGAACGGACGGGGCACTAAGAAGGGGCAAGGCGCCCGGAATGGCCAGTCCGAATTGGCCCCGGGGGCCTCAGCGCAGCAGGAAGCCCAGCAATGCGGCAGCGGCCGCCGCCCCCGCCGCCTCGCGGGAGGGATCGGGCGCGGCCAGCGTGGCGGCGTCCTGCACCCACGGTCCACCGGCCAGCAGGTCATCCGCCTCGTGGGCCACCATGCTCGCGACCGTCGCGGCGGTGGCCTCGGGATGGCACTGGACGCCCACGGCCCTGGGGCCCCACTGGAAGGCCTGCTGCTCGCAGGCGGCGCTGCGGGCCAGGTGCACCGCGCCGGCCGGCAGGTCGAAGGTCTCGCCGTGCCAGTGCAGCAGGATCGCCCGCTCGGGCCACGGGCAGACGTCCCGGTCCGGGGCCGCCACCCGCTCGACGGGGAACCAGCCGATCTCGGCCTGCGGCGCCCGCCGGACCGGGGTCCCCAGCGCCGCGGCCAGCAGCTGGGCCCCCAGGCACACGCCCAGCACGGGCCGGCCGGCCCGCGCGGCCTCGCCCAGCCAGCGCTGCTCGGCCCCGAGCCAGGGCAGGCCTGCCGCATCGTGCACGCTCATCGGACCGCCCAGGGCGATGACCAGGTCCAGCCCGCCGCTGTCGGGCAGCATCGCCCCCGGCTCGTGGAAGCGCGTCCAGCCGATGTGGGCTCCGGCGGCGCTCAGCCACGGCTCGAGGTTGCCCAGGCCCTCGTGCGCCACGTGCTGCAGGACCTGCACCTTCATGCCTGCGCCCCGTCCTTCGCCGCCGCCGCGGGGGCCGGGCCGTCGTCGGTGGCCGTCGCCGCGGCCGGCGCCCACCCCTGCCCCGCCAGCCACGCCCGGGCGTCCTCGCCCCGCTCGGCCAGCACCAGCCACAGGACCGTGCGCCCACGGGTGAAGCGCGATGCGTCGTCCACGGGCTCGAGCCGGTCCTGGCGGTCGACCAGGAACAGCGGCACCAACAGGCCCAGCTGCTCGGCCGGCAGGGTGGCCTCGACGCCCACGGCGTCATCCTCGCGCCGCCACGCCTCGACCACGGTCGCGCCGCGGCGGATGCGCACCGACCACAGCTCGGGATCGATCTCGGCCCCGAACAGCAGGCGCGCGTCGTCGCGGCGGAAGTGCTCCGGTCCCAGGTCGTGCCCGGTGCGCGAGCCCACCAGGTACACTGCGGGCACCTTGGCCTCCTGGCGCGCCAGGCGCGTGAACAGCAGGTTGACGGCCTCGTCCGCCGTCACGCCCAGGGCGGCGCGGCGCGTGTCCATCTGCGAGCGCAGCATGACCCGCTCGTCCAGCGCGTTGCCGTAGACCACGCGCAGGCCCTCGGCCTGGGCGCGGCGGCAGTGGCCGGCGTCGTTGTCGATGAGCACGGCCTCCTGCCCGTGCTCGCCCAGCAGCCGGGCCAGCAGGCGCCCCAGCGGTCCCGCGCCGAACAGCACGAAGCCCTGGCCCGCCGGCCGCCGCACGCGCAGGGCGCGCGCCATCAGGCCCGCGGTGGCGCCCTGGGCCACGACCGTCGCGCCGATCACCAGGAACACCAGGGCCCGCAGCTGCGTGCCGACGGCGTCGCCGTGCTCGGACAGGCGCTCGGCGAACAGCGCCGCCATGGCCGCGGCCACGATGCCCCGCGGCGCGACCCAGGCCAGGAACGCCTTCTCGCGCCAAGGCAGCCCGGTGCCCGCGGTGCACAGCAGCACGTTCAGCGGCCGCACCGCGAACATCAGCGCCAGCACCACCAGCAGGCCCGGCCGGCCCAGCGCCAGGACGTCGGCCACGCGCACGTCGGCGGCCAGCAGCACGAACAGCATGCCGATCAGCAGGGTCGTCAGGTGCTCCTTGAAGGCCTTGATCTCGCGCTCGCTGCGCGCACCGGCGTTGCCCACCACCGCGCCGGCGGTGATGGCGGCCATGATGCCCGACTCGGACGCCAGCGCGTTGGCCACCTGGTACAGGGCCAGGGTCATGGCCAGGGTGAAGATGGTCTCGTGGCCCTCGGGCACCGCGCGCGGCCAGCGCAGCAGCCCGGCCATGAGCGCGCCGCCGGCCAATCCGACCACCAGGCCGACGGCCAGCCGCATCGGGCCGCTGATGGCCCCCGCGGTCAGCGACCGGCCGAGCACGATCTCCAGGGCGACCACGGCCACCACGGCGCCCACCGCATCGATGAGCACGCCCTCGGTCTCGAGGATGGTCTCGACGCTGCGCCGCACGCGGATGCGCCTGAGCAGCGGCGTGATCACCGTCGGCCCGGTGACGATGACCAGCGTGCCGAAGAGCACCGACGGCGTCCAGCCCCAGCCCAGCAGCAGGTGCGCCGCCGCGGCCGCGCCACCGACAGTGACCACCACGCCCACGGTGAGCAGGCGCTGGATGACCGGGGCCTGGCTGCGCATCCGGCGGAAGTTCAGGTTCAGGCCGCCGTCGAACAGGATCACCGCCACGGCGAACCCCGTCAGGATCTCCAGGCCGATGCCCAGGTCGGCCGGCCTGACCACGCCCGCCAGGTCCGGGCCCAGGGCGATGCCCGCCCCCAGCAGCAGGACGATGCCCGGGATGCGCAGGTGGCGGGCCAGGGACTGGGCCACGACGCCGGCCGCCAGGGCCAAGGACACGATCAGCGCGGGATTCAGGTCGAACTGGATGTGCACGGAGCCTCCCGGGGTTGCCCCCATAGTGGCCCCGGCCGCCGCCAGCGTCAACGCCGGCGCGGACTTTGCTGTTGTTGAGTGCGAAAACTTGTTATAATGGAAGGCGACAGTGCCGGCCCTGGATCCGGGTCCTTTCCGCGCAGGAGATCACCATGCCTCGTCTCGTCCGTTCGGGGGCCCTGACCCTCGCCCTCGCCCTGCTGGCGGCCGGCGCCGCCGCGGCCGCGGGCACGCTCACCATCACCTGCATCGACGTGGGCCAGGGCGATGCGACCCTCATCCAGTCCCCCAGCGGGCGCACGCTGCTGTTCGACGGCGGCGAGAACGGCCGGGGCACCTCGATCGTCGTGCCCTTCCTGCACGCGGCCGGCGTCGACACCCTCGACTGGATCGTGGCCAGCCACTACCACAGCGACCACATCGGCGGCCTCGACGAGGTGATGAGCGCCATCCCGGTGCGCTACGCCGTGTACGACCGCGGCGGCTCGTACACCACGGCCACCTACAACAGCTACGTGGCCGCGGCGGGCGCCAAGCGCACGACGCTGGCGGTGGGCCAGGTCATCGACATGGGCGAAGGCGTCACCGTGACAGCCATCAACATGAACGGCGCGGGCGTGCTGCCGGCCCCCTACACCAACAGCACCTACGAGAACGAGTACGACGTCTGCCTGAAGGTGGAGTACGGCGGTTTCGACTTCGTGCAGGCCGGCGACCTGACGGGCGACCCGTCGAGCGGCTCGAAGGACATCGAGACCACCATGAGCGCGCTCGTGGGCGACGTGGACGTGTACCAGGTGAACCACCACGGCAGCTACACCAGCAGCACCGCGGCCTGGCTCAGCGCGACGCAGCCCGAGGTCTCGGTGATCTCGGTGGGCGACGGCAACTCGTACGGCCACCCGCACCAGGTGGTGCTCGACCGGCTGCAGGCCTTCTCGTCCTTCGTCTACCAGACCGAGACCGGTTCGGGCGGGACGCTGCCGGCGTCGGACCTGCGCGTGGTGCATGGCCACGTGGTCATCGCCACCGACGGCGGCGCGACCTACACCGTGGCCGGCGACGTGTGGCAGACCGACGAGAACAACCAGAGCCCCGCACCCGACCAGCTGCCGGCCGCCCTCGTGCTGATGGGCAACCACCCCAACCCGTTCAACCCCAGCACCGAGATCCGCTTCGAGTCGGCGCGCACCGGCGCGGGCAGCCTGCGCATCGTGGATGTCGCCGGCCGCCTGGTGCATGACGAGCCGCTGGCGGTGCTGACGGGCATCAATGCGGTGCGCTGGGACGGCCGCGACGCCCAGGGCCGCAGCGTGCCGGCGGGCGTGTACCTGTACCAGGTGACGGTACCGGGCGGCGCCGCCGCCGGGCGCATGGTGCTGGTGAAGTAGCCGCGCCCGCGCGCAGTTGAGACACGAAGGGCCGCCCCGTCGGGGCGGCCCTTCCCGTTGCCGGACCGGTCGAAGACGCTCAGTGCGCCAGGGTCAGGTGCGCCCGCAGCCGGTGGCCCGCCACCTCGATCTCCAGCACGTAGCGCCCCCCGGGCTGGCGTCGGCCGGCTCCGTCGCGGCCGTCCCAGGTCACGGTGTTGGCGCCCGGCTCGCCGGCGAACGCGCCCAGGTCGGCCGCCATCCGTCCCCTAAGGTCATACACGCGCACGTGCGCCGGGGCCGCGGCGCCCAGCTCGTAGGTGATGGTGCAGTAGCCGCGGAACGGGTTGGGGCCGACGCTCACCAGGGACGGTGCGCCGCCGGCGACAGAGATGGTGACCGGCAACGACGTCGTCTCGCCCCCGCCGTCGCTGGCGAAGTCGAGCGCCGCGGTGTGGACCCCGGCCACCAGGTCGGCCGCGGCCGCCGTCGTCGCCACCGTGAGGTCGACCGAGGCGCCGGCGTCGAGGTAGCCCACGGCCGGGTTGACGCTGAACCAGGCCGCCCCTGCCGTCGCCGACCAGTTCAGCGCCGCGGCCCCGCCGTTGGCCAGCGTCACGGTGCGGCCCGCCGGCGTGAAGGGCCCGCCCAGGCTGCCGCCGAAGGCCAGGTCCGCGGGCACCGTCACCTGCAGCACGCCCCCGGCCGGGTCGAGCAGTCCCAGCGTCACCGCGCCGGTGTTCCCCGGATCGAGCCAGTCGCGCAGCCGCGTGTCGACCGTGCCGTTGCCCTCCCACGACCTGAAGAGACGGCCGTACCAGTCCGAGGCCGCGGGCTGGGTGCACGAGGCGTAGCCGCCGTGCAGCTGGCCGACGATGCGGTGCTGCGGGTCGAACAGCGGCGATCCCGACGAGCCGCCCTCGGTGGTGCCCAGGTCCCAGGCGCCGATGCGCAGGTGCGTGCCGTTGCCCGGCGTCGCGGTGCCCAGGTAGTCGGTGATCGTCGCGGGGTCGTTGTCGAAGCTGATGCTCTTCTCGTCGGTGCTCGGGTGGTGGATGGTCACCGACGCGGACGGCACCGCGTCCGCACGGTTCCACCCCGCGTAGGTCACGCCCCAGGACGCGTCGGGCTGGTCGGTGAACTCCAGCAGGCAGAGGTCGCTGCTGAGCGAGCCCACGGTGTAGAACCACTTGGCCAGCATGGTCGCGCCGGTCTGGGTGTCGGCCAGGCTGCCGCCGCCTTGTTGCCCGCAGGCAGGGCTCTCGAAGTTCCAGTACGCGACCACCGTGGCGTCGTTGTCGAGGGTCACGCCGCAGTGCGCCGCCGTCAGGAACAGCGGCCGCGCATCCAGCGCGGTGTTGTTGATCATGGCGCCGCTGCACTTCCAGATGCCGCCGATCTGGTAGACGCCCACCGAACGGATCTCGTCGCGCCAGTCGTCGCCCTCGGGGCAGACCACGTCGACGTTGCAGGTGCCCGACTTCGCCGCCGGGTCCTCGCCGAAGTAGCGGTAGCCGGCGTTGACCCGCGCCAGCTCCAGGGCCACGCGGCCGCGCTCGGCAGCGTCGACGGTGACCTCGACCACCAGGTCGTCCGCCAGCAGCACCGGCGTCCACAGCGCGTCGCCGTCCAGCTGGTCGGCCGCGAAGCGCAGCGCCCGTCCGCCGCGCACGGGCCGCATCACGAGCTCGGCCGAGGGCGGCAGGTTGCAGGTGACGAAGGCCAGGTTCAGCGACAGCGCCCCGGGCACCGCCACCCGCAGCCTCCAGGCCGCACGGGCGCCGCCCGCCGCGACGCTCCAACGGCCGGCGGTGCGCGTCGTCAGCGCCGTCTCGAAGGGCACCGCGAAGCGGTAGGGCTCGCCGGCCTCGGCCGCGGCCTTGTCCTGGTCGTCCAGCTCCGCCCGATCGGGCATCGCGAAGAGCACCGGCGGCAGGTCGGCGACCGCGGCCGCCGGCAGGTCCAGGCTCGCGGGCACGGCGGCCCGCGCCAGGGGCGCGGTCAGCAGGACCAGCATCATGATCAACACGGCACGGCGCATGTTCAGCCTCGTTCCTCGGATGTGGCGGAGGCAGGCGAAGCGGCAGCCGCCGCCTCGACCGCGTTCCAGGCGATGGTCCAGCCCAGGAGCACCTGGGAAGGATAATGCTTCCGGTCGTTCAGGCGCGACCACCCCGTCACCCATGACGCGACGCGGGCCAGGCCCTGCACGGCGGCGTGGTCGGTCCGCCGCGCCAGGTTGAGCCACGGGATGGCCGCAATGAAGGCGTGGCCCGAGGCGGCGTTGTCCGCGGCCAGCGGATGCCAGCGCGGGCTCGGGACCGCGGATGACGGCCGGTTGGCGCCCAGCCCCCGCTGCAGCGTCCACAGCGTGGGCAGCCCCACCACCATGGACTCGAAGTTGGCGCGGCCCCAACGCGTGAACGGGCTGGTGCGCACCCAGGCATCCACCGCGCCCACCGCCAGCCACACCAGCAGCCACCAGCGCTCGCCCGGCGGCTTGACCAGGGACGCCACGCGGTCGCTGGTCCGCCCGCGCACCTGGCGCGTGTGCCACGACTCGACCGCCTCGTCGGCGCCGCTGTAGGCCAGCAGCGCCGCGCCCGCGAGGCCCGCGCCCAGGCGCAGGAACGTGCGGCGCGAGGCGTAGTTGGCCCGCCATTGCCGGCCGGTGCCCTTGAAGAGCGGCCGCATCGAGCCGCGGCGGCGGCGGGTGCCCGGCCCCACCAGCAGCGCGGCGATCAACGCCAGTCCCAGGGCAGTCAGCACGGTGCAGGGCTCCTTCGCGGCGTCCTCACGCCGGCAGCAGGTCGTCCACCACGTGGCGGGCGATGGCCATCGAGGCCGTCAGTCCGGGCGAATCGATGCCCACCAGGTTGATCAGCCCGGCGAAGTCGCCCTCGCCGCGGTCGATCGTGAAGTCGTGGAAGGCGTGCGCCGCCAGCTTCGGCCGCACGCCGCACATGGCCGGCGACAGGTCGTCGCGCTCGAGCCACGGCAGGAACCTTCGCGCGCCGGCGAAGAACAGGTCGCCGCGCCCCGGGTCCACGGCCCAGGACAGCGTGTCCGGGTCGACGCCCGCCGGCAGCGGACCGTCGTAGTCCGGCCCCAGCCGCAGACCGCCGCCCGTGTCCAGGCACAGGTGCACGCCCAGGGTCGAGTCGTCCGCCGGCGGCACCGGGTAGACCAGGCGACCGACGCGGCCGCGGTGGCGATCGGCCACGCCGAAATAGTTGCCGCGCACCAGCACCTGGCGCCAGCCCCGGGCCTGGACATCGACGCCGGCCAGCGCCGCCACGCGGTCGGCGTACAGCCCGGCCGCGTTAATGACCGCGCCGCTGGTGTGGGTCCAGCCTTCGCGCCGTTCCCCGCCACCGACGGTCACGCGCCAGCCGCCGTCCTCGCGTTCCAGCCCCGTGACCTGCGCACCGGTCAGCACCTGTGCGCCGTGCTCGGCGGCCCTGGCTGCCAGGGTGCGGGCCAGGCCTTCGGCGTCGCACACGGCGGTGTGCGGCGAGACCAGGGCCGCGCACCCGCGTACCTGGGGCTCGAGGCGGCGCAGCTCGTCGCCGTCGACCAGGCGGAAGTCCTCGACGCCGTTTGCCAGGCCGCGATCGAGCAGCCGCTCGAGGCCCGGCCGCTCGGCCTCGTCCACCGCGACGATGAGCTTGCCGCACCCGAGCCAGGGCACGCCCGCACCGGCGGCGAAGTCGTGCAGCCGGCGGCGGCCCTCGACGCAGAAGCGCGCCTTGAGTGAGCCCGTCGGATAGTACATGCCGCCGTGCATGACCTCGCTGTTGCGCGAGGTCGTGCCGCGGGCCAGGGCCGCCTCCTTCTCCAGCAGCACCACGCCGCAGCCCGCGCGCGCCGCCGCATCGGCCAGGGCGCAGCCCACGATGCCTCCGCCGACGATGGTGACCTCGACGTCGGGCGCGGTCACTTGTGGTGCTCGCGCCAGGTCTCGTAGTCGGTCCACGAGTAGTCGCCCGACACGATGAACGTCATCAGCGGCTTGAGGTCGTCCGCCTTGATGAACCCGTCGAAGCGGGTCAGCCGCGCACCCTCGGGGTCGAGGAAGACCAGCGTCGGCAGCCCGTTGACGCCGTACTTGGCCGCCAGCGCCGGCAGGTGGTCGGCGTTGATCTCGGCCAGGGCGAAGTGCTCGTTCAGGTAGCGGACGACGTCGCCGTCGGCGAACGTCTCCTTCTCCATGCGGCGGCAGCGGTCGCAGGACGGTGCGGCGAAGTACAGCATCAGGGGCTTGCCCTCGGCGCGCGCGCGCTCGGTGGCGTCGCGGTGACCCTGCCAGTCGAGGGTGGGGAGCCCGCGCGGCTGGTCCTCGTCGTCGCCGGCCAGCGCCGCGCCGGCCAGGACGAGGCACGCGGCGACGAGCAGGATGCGCTTGCGGATCATGGTCCGGTCCTTCCGGTCGGCGCCGGCCACGGCCAGGTGGCGTCCGTCGGCGCGGTGATGGTGAGCGGCGCCCCGCCCACGGGATGATCGAGCTCGAGCCGCCACGCATGCAGCGCCAGCCGCCGGTCGGGCAGGCGATCGGGCGCGCCGTACTTCACGTCGCCCAGCAGCGGGCAGCCCACCAGGGCCAGCTGCGCGCGGATCTGGTGCCGTCGCCCGGTCACCGGCTCGACGTCCACGAGGCTCAGGCCGCCGCTCCGCTCGCGCACCGCGTAGCGCAGCACGGCTTCGCGGGCGCCCGGGAACGGCGTGGCCGCGGCCCGCGTGACGCCCTGCGCATCGCCCTCGCCCGCCAGCCAGGCCGTGAGCTCGCCCGCATCCGCCGGCGGCGTTCCCAGCACCACCGCGAGGTAGTGCTTGGTGACCGTACCGTCGCGGAAGGCCGCCGACAGGCGCCCGGCCGCCTTGCTGGTCCGCGCCAGCATCACCACTCCGGACACGTTGCGGTCCAGCCGGTGCACCAGCCCCAGGTAGACGTTGCCGGGCTTGCCGCAGGTCTCCTTCAGCCAGGCCTTGGCCACGTCCACCAGGCACGGATCGCCGCTGCGGTCCCCCTGCACGAGCAGGCCCGCCGGCTTGTGGACGGCCAGCAGGTGATTGTCCTGGTAGAGCACGGTCAGGTCCACGCGATGTCCGCTCCGGGCAGGGTCGTGCCTGCATGATAGCCCCGCCGCCGAACCGCTGACAAGGTCGGCCCTGACAAGGGGCGACGATCGCCGTATGCTCAGGGTGCGTTCTTCACCCTGTCCCGCGAGGATGCCCATGCCCGCCACGCCGTCCGCCGCCGCCCAGGCCCTCATGGCCGCCGATCGCGCCTTCGCCGCCGAGGTGGGCACCGCCACGCCCGCCGACCGCGCCCACGTCTGGGCGGCCTGGTTCACCGAGGACGGCCGACAGCTCGCGCCGGGCGCCGTCGTCTCCGGGGCGGGCAGCATCATCGAGGCGATGGACGGGTTCTTCCGCACGGCGGGCGCCACGCTGCAGTGGGCGCCGGACCTGGCCGACGGCGACGGCCGCTTCGGGTGGACGTCGGGGCGGTACGTGAGCACCCGGCCGGGGCCGGACGGCCCCGTGGTGCGGCAGGGCCGCTACCTGACGGTGTGGCGCCGCGACGAGGACCGCGGCTGGAAGGTGGCCGTGGACACGGGCGTGCCCGACGACCAGGGCTGAATCGCGGTCAACCTGCGTCGCCCGCCGCGGGCCCGGCCTCGCCGCGCCCGGCCAGGAACAGGGCGCCGGTGACGACCGCCAGCCCCGCGAGCACGCGTGCGTAGTCCGCGGTCTCGCCGAAGATCCACCACGACACGAGCACTGCCAGGGGCACCTTCAGGTTGTTGGCCACCGCCAGGCGGCCGCTGCCCGTGCGTGCGGCGCCGCGGTTCCACAGGTAGAAGCCCAGGGCGGTCGGCACCAGGCCCAGGTACAACACCGTCAGCAGCGCCGGCCCGTCCCATCCCGCGCGCAGGTCGCC
>DAOPJF010000023.1:0-14777 GCA_035399525.1 Candidatus Krumholzibacteriia bacterium
GGCGGCCGGACGCGCCGCGTCGATGGCCGCGAGCGCCGTGCCCCCGTCGGTGATGTGCCGCACGTCGTAGCGGGCGCCGAGGAACGCGGCGAGATCCAGGGCGAAGTCGGCATCGTCGTCGACGATGAACAGGCTGGGCTTGGCGCCGGCAGGCATGGCGGGACCTCGATGTGTCGGCGCGCACCATCGGTGCGCATATGGTTCGGCATGGTGCGGTCAGCGGCCCATGATACTGGAAAGCCGCAAGCGGGGCCAAGGATCATCGTCGCCGGTTTACCCGGCCGCGCGCCGGGGTTATGCTTCCGGGCACGTCGCGCGCCGCATCATGTCCACCGAAAGGCCCCCATGCCCCGCCGCATCGCCTTCGCCTGCTTCTTCCTGTCCGGCTTCGCGGGGCTCGTCTACGAGATCGCGTGGATCCGCCGCGCCGCCCTCGTCTTCGGATCGACCACCGCCGGTCTCAGCACGGTGCTGGCGGTGTTCTTCGGCGGCCTGGCCCTCGGTTCGTGGCTCATCGGCCGGCTGGCCCTGCGCACGGGACGCCCGCTGCGCTGGTACGCCCTGGCCGAGTTCGGCGTGGCGCTGGGCGCCCTGGCCACGCCCTGGCTGTTCCACGCCGTCGATGGCGTGTTCGGCGCCCTGTGGCGATCGAGCCTCGCCGCAGCGCCCGGACCTTCGGACCTGACCTGGCTGCAGGCCTCGCCGGGACTGGCGCCGGCGCGGGTCGCGCTCGTGGCGCTGGTGCTGCTGGTGCCCACGACCCTGATGGGCGGCACGCTGCCCCTGTTCGTGCGCCAGTTCGCGGCGCGGCGCGACGCCCTGGGTGCGTCGGTCGGATTCCTGTACGGACTGAACACCCTCGGCGCGATGGTCGGCGCGCTGGCGGCCGGCTTCGTGCTGCTGCCCGTGGTGGGCGTGACCGGCGCCATCGCCGTCGGCGCGGCGCTGAACGTCGTGGCCGGGCTGCTGAGCCTGCGCATTCCGCTGGCGGCGCCGGCGCCCGAGCCGCCGGCGGCGGCCGGCGCCGACCCGGTCGCCGCACCGGCGCTGCGGCGCGCGCTGCCGGCCCTGTTCGCCGCGGCCGGCCTGGTGGGCGTAGGCGCCGAGGTGGTGTGGTCGCGCTTCCTCGCGCTGGTGGTGCGCAACAGCGTCACCACCTACACGCTGACCCTGGCCACGGTGCTGGCCGGCATCGTGGCCGGCAGCTGGCTGGCCGCGCGCCTGGCCGACCGCTCGAGGGTGCTGGGCCTGGACCGCGGCGCCTGGTACGGCGTGCTGCAGCTGCTGGCCGCCGGCGTACCCGCCGCGCTGATGGCCTTGCCTGCCGCGTGGTGGCACGGGCTGGGCGCCGGCCTGGGCCCCATCGCCCTGATGATGCTGCCGGGCGCCATCGCCTCGGGCGCGCTGTTCCCGCTGGCCGGGCGGCTGGCGGTGACCGACGCGTCCACGAGCGCCGCCGGGATCGGCCGGATGGCCGCGCTGAACACCGTCGGTGGCATCGCCGGGTCGCTGCTGGTGGGTTTCGCCGTGCTGCCGCACCTGGGACTCGCAGCGGCCGTGCGCCTGCTCGCGGTTGTCGGCGTCGCCGCCGGCCTGGTGGCGCTGTTCACCTCGGCGCACCGGCTCGTCGCAACGCTGGTGGGCGCGGCGGCGGCGGCCCTCGCCTTCGGCACACCGCTGCTGACAGGCACCGTGCTGCCGGACGACCACCTGGTACCGCCCGGCCAGCTGGTGGGCGTGGCCGAAGGATCGGGCGCGACCCTCGCGGCGATCCGCCTGGACGACCGCATGCAGCTGCAGATCGACCACCTGTGGCAAGGCAACGACCGCAAGGGCCACCAGGTCATGGCCGCCCACGTGCCGGCGCTGCTGCACGGCGCGCCCCGCGACGTGCTGGTCATCGGCGTGGGCGTGGGCCAGACCGCGGGCCGCTTCCTGATGCACGGCGTCGAGCGGCTGGACTGCGTCGACATCGAGCCGGCCATCTTCCCCTTCGTCGACCGGCACTTCCCCGGCGCCTGGATGCACGATCCGCGCGTGACGGTGGTGCCCGAGGACGGGCGCACGTTCACCGCGCACACCGATCGGCGCTACGACCTCGTGTCGGTGGAGGTGGGCCAGGTGTTCCGGCCGGGCGTGGATGCGTTCTACACCCGCGAGTTCTACCGCGAGGCGCGCGCCCTGCTGAAGCCCGGCGGCCTGGCCGCGCAGTTCGTGTCGCTGGCGTTCCTGGACGACGCATCGTTCCGCTCGGTGCTGGCCACCTTCCTGGCCGAGTTCCCCCACGCGGTGCTCTGGTACAACACGCAGGAGCTGCTGCTGATCGGCTCGCCGGAAGCGGCGCCGCGGCTCGACCTCGCGCGGCTCGATCCGGCGGCGCTGGGAGCCGAGCTGACCGCCGACCTGGCCTGGAGCGCCTGGGGCGGCGTCGAGGCCCGCCTCGACCGGCCGGGCGCCTTCCTCGGCGGCTTCCTGTGCGGCGGCCGCGCGTTGGCCTCGCTCGCCGCGGACGGCCGCATCTATGACGACGACCGCCCGGCCCTGGCCTACGCCACGGCCGACGCCCAGGCATGGCAGCACCGCGAGGCTCCGCTGGCCGCGCGCATCGGCCACGCCCTCAGCCCGCTGGCCGACGTGCTGGCCGACACGACCGGCGTCGCCGCCGACGTGCTCGACCTGGCGGCGCGCACGCGCACGGGCAACGTCCGGGACCTGGTGGCGGCGGGCTACGTCGAGGACGCGGTCTCGGGCGTGGTCACCGGCACGGGGCGCCCGGCGACGGCCGCCCAGGTCATGGGTCAGCTGGAGCAGGCGCTGCAGGCCAACCCCCTCAGCTACCACGGCTGGTACAACCTGGGCAAGGCGCGGCTGCTGGCCCGGCAGCCCGAGGCGGCGATCACGCCGCTGCAGCGCGCGGCGGATCTGCGGCCCGACGACGGCCTGGCCCGCCGCGACCTGGGCCTGGCCCTGCTGCAGGCGAACCGGCCCGCGGCGGCGCGGCCCGAGCTCGAGGCCGCCGTCGCGTTGCGCCCCGACGACGCCGCGGCGTTCAACTACCTGGGTGCGGCCCTCGGCGCCGAAGGCGACCTGTCCGGCGCCGCGCGGGCGTTCGAACGTTCGCTGGCGATCGATCCGACGGATGCCTCGGTGCGGCAGAACCTGGAGCGCGCGCGGCGACCGTCCGGCGCAGCGCGCTGATTGCCGTGGCGGTCACGAAAAGAAGCGGGCGCCGCGAGGCGCCCGCTTCATCGTGTCGGCCCCGCAGGGCCTTCGCCGCGGGGGACTAGCCCTGGCTGGCGGTCTTGGCGTCGGTGGTCGCGACCTTCTTCTCGGCCTCGGTCACCTTCTTCTCGAAGTCGGCCTTCAGCGCGCCGGCGTCCTTGCCGCAGCAACCCTTGCCGTCGGCCAGAGCCTGGGCGCAGCAGGGATGCATCTCGGCCTTCACCGTCGCCATGGCGGCGTGATGGGCGACCTTGCCCTCGAAGTCGGCCTTCAGGGCGGCGGCGTCCTTGCCGCAACAGCCCTTGCCCTCGGCCAGGGACTTGGCGCAGCACTCGTGCATGTCGGCCTTGGCCGCGGCCATGGCGGCCTCGCAGGTCGCCTTGTCGGCCGCGGTGCAGGCGCCGGCGGCGGCGGTGGCGCAGGCAGCCTTGCCGTCGGCGGCGGCGGCGGTGGCGGTGGCGCAGGCCTTGCCGTCGGCCGCAGCCGCGGTCGCGCAGGCGGCCTTGTCGGCAGCCGTGCAGGTCGCCGCCTTCTCGGCCTTGGCCTCGGCGTGCTTCGCGTCGGTGCCGCACTTGCCGCAGTGGGCGAGCGCGCTCGTGGTGAACAGGGCCGTCAGGGCCAGAGCCGCCACCAGGGCGATGGTCATGCGCTTCATGGGTCGTCGTCCTTTCGCTGCCGGGCTTGGCCCGGTCGGGTTCATGCGGGCAAGCCCGCGGGAAATCTCGTCTGGGAGGAGTCCGGGCGATGTCCTACGCCGTCAGTATACGATCGGTTCCCGGAACGTAAAGGGGGAGCCGCGCAATTCCCTGGTTTTCGATCATGAACATTCAACAACGGCGGGTCACGGCGGCCGCCCTGCCCCGTACATCCCGGCAATGGACCCGGTCCGGCGACGCAACGCCGGGAAAGGACGAGGCCGCCATGTACGAGTACGAACGCGACACCGACCGCCGGCGCGATCCGGCGCTGAAGCACTACCTGCGGTCCATCGGCCGCTTCGCCCTGCTGGACCGGGACGAGGAGGCCGCCCTGGCCCGCCGTATCCGGGGCGGCGACGCCGAGGCGCTCGACCGGATGGTGAACGCGAACCTGCGCTTCGTGGTGAGCGTCGCCAAGCAGTACACCGGGCGCGGGCTCGGGTTGATGGACCTGGTCGCCGAGGGCAACGTCGGCCTGATCACCGCCGCCCGCCGCTTCGACGAACGCCTGGGCTGCCGTTGCATCACCTACGCCTCGTGGTGGGTCAAGCAGACCATCCGCGCCGCCCTGGCCGAGCACCCGCACACCGTGCGCCTGCCGGCGAACCGGGCGCGCGACGCTTCGCGCATCGCCCGGCTCGAGCGGCGCCTGGAGCAGCGCGAAGGACGGCCGATCGACGACGACGCCCTGGCCGAGGGCCTGGGGCTGGACCCGTCGGTGGTGGCGCGCATCCGCGGCGCCCTGCGGCCGACCTGCGGCCTCGATGCCGGCGACGAGCACCATCCCGCCCCCGCGGACGTGCTGCCGGACACCGCCACGACGCCCGCCCCGGCGGCGGCCGAGGCGCGCGAGTTGGCCGCCGTCCTGGACGCGGCGCTCGCGGGGCTGGACGACCGGGATCGCGGCATCCTGCGGCAATACCACGGCCTCGGCGGCGGTGAACCGTTGTCGCTCGAGCAGATCGGGGCGCAGCGGGGCCTCTCGCGCGAACGCGTGCGGCAGCTGCGCGACCGGGCGTACCGGCGCCTGCGGGCCGGAGCCCAGGCAGACCAGCTGGTGGAGCTGCGGGGCTAGGACGGACGGCGGCCGGCGCGGATGCCTGGCCGAGGGGGTCGGTTGCGACACGTCTGCGCCGGCCGTCCGAACGAAGCGGCTGGGTGTTGGGCGATCAGGAGGCCGAGGCCGCTGCCGGATCCGGTCGCGCCGCGTGCCGGGGGGGCATGTGTCCCAGCTTGCGGTTTGCCGGCCTGTGGCTCCGAACGATCCCGGGATCCAGAAGGCGACCAGGTGAAACGGGATCCCGATTCGGTGACTGTCCGGAACGCGGTGGCTCGACCTCCTGAAGCCCGTGAGTGCCGGACGGGGTGTCCCGCGTGCTCACAGGGGGCAGGAAACGACATTCCGCGCAACCGCGCCTGAAGGCGGCCTGAAGGATGGCTGAAGCTCGCCTGAAGACATGCTATCTCGTTTTAAGACAATGAATTGAATTCTTGGAAAACTGCGCGGCCCGGGGCGGGTCAGGGGTTGACCAGCCGCATCAGGTCGCCTTCGGCGGCGCCCAGGCGGGGGTAGACCACCGCCGAACCGTCGGGGGCGACGGCCAGGTTGCCCCCGGCGAACCCGGGCAGGTCGGTCACGATGGCGTCGGTCGCGGTGGCGTCGCGGCCCTCGGCGTGGAGCATCAGGAAAGCGTGGCCGCCCGCCCGCATCACCCAAAGGATGTCCGGGCCCGCCGGCCGCCAGGCGTCATGGTCCACGGCCCGCAGGCCGGGCACGACCGGCTCGGCGGCGCCGGAACGCCAACGGATGATGCCGCCCCCGTCGGCCACGCACAGGCCCGACGGATCCCAGGCCAACAGGCCCGCCGGCAGCGCCGGGGCCGCGGCCAGGTCGCCGCCGGTCACCGGACGAAGCGCCAGGTGCGCATCGGAGCCGCGCCCGTGCTCGACCAGCAGCCGTCCGCCGTCGGCATCCCACCAGCCGACGAGCCGCTCCCATTCCCCGGGCGGGGTCAGGTCGCGAATCGGCCCGCCCGAGGCCGGGACCCAGGCCACGCGGGCCCGCTCCCAGTCCTGGATGGTGAAGGCGAGGCCCGACCCGTCGGGCGCCCAGCGCGGGCGCGACACCGCGGCGTCGCCGGTGTCGGTCAGGCGCTGCAGCGCGCCGCCGTCGGCGTCGCCCACCCACAGCTCGGGCGAGCCCGACCGCGCCGACACGAAGGCCAGCCGCCGACCGTCGGGGCTGAACTCGGCCTCGTACTCCCAGCGGCTGGACGCGGCCAGCCGACCGGTCTCCACCTGCCAGGGATCGCGGCCCAGGATGCGGACCCGCCACAGGTCCTGGTCCACGCGCACCTCTTCGTACACGAGGGCGCCGGTCGCGGTCGCCACCGTCGGGTTCCAGGCGAACTCGCTGCGCTCGGTCAGGCGGCGCGGCGGCGCGGACCCGTCGGGGTCGATGGCCCACAGCCCGTAGCCCCCGGCGTGGTCGACGCCGGCGATGATCCTCTGGCCGTCGGAGGACCAGGCCAGCCCGGCCAGGCCGCTGCGGCCGTCGAGCACCGTGCGCGCGTGCGCACCGTCGGCGTCGCCCACGCAGAGGCTGCTCGTGCCGTCGGCATAGAGGCGGATCCAGGCCAGGCGCCGACCGTCGGGCGCCAGCCGCGGCTGCACCTCGCCGGCGCCGGCCGGCGCGTCCGAGTCGAGCTCGCGCACCGCGCGCGTGGCCGGATCGAGCACGCGCAGCCGGTGCAGGCCCGACGCGGTGTCGCGGGCGGCGAAGGCCAACCGGCCGTCGGGCCGCCAGTCGAGGCCGACCACGGCGCCGGGCACCGTCGCCAACGTCCGCGCGGCGCCGCCGATGCTCGAGGTGACGCGGATCTCGGCCTGCCCACCATCCCACTGCACCCAGGCGACGCTCTGCCCGTCGGGCGACCAGGCGGGCCACGACGCCAGGCCAGGGCCGCCGCCGATGCGCAGGGGCTCCTCGGCGTTGTCCTGCTTGATCCAGATGCCTTCGGCCGAGCCGTCGGGGCCCGCCCAGGCGAAGGCCACGCGCCGCCCGTCGGCGGCCAGGGCCGGCTGTCGCTCGTGGCCGGGGAACGCCGTGACCGGCACCGACCGTGCACCCGGGCCGGGGACGGCGGGACCATCGCCGGTGCGCGCGCCGCGGCCGGCGATGAACGCGATCACCAGCGCGGCGGCCGCCAGCACGGGCAGCGCCGCCCACCACCGCGGTCCGGCTCGGCGCACGGGCGGCGACGGCAAGGGCGGCGACGGTGCGGATCCATCGCCGGGCGGCGCGACGGCGGGCGGCGCGGGCGAGGGCTCCTCGTCCTCCACCGGCTCGACGGCCGCCACCAGGCGGTACCCGTTGTTGATGATGGTCTCGATGTAGCGGGGCTCGCGCGCGCTGTCGCCGAAGATGCGGCGCAGCTCGCTGATGGCGCGGGTCAGGATCTCCTCGCCGACGACGGCGTCGCCCCAGACGGCGTCCAGCAGGTCGAGGCGACCCACCACCTGGCCGGGGTCGGCCGCCAGGCGCACCAGCACCGCCATGACCCGCGGCTCGAGGCGCACGTCGCCGTCGGGGCCGCTGACCCGGTTCAGGTCCGGGCGCACGGTCCACGGACCGAGGCGGAACGGCGCGGCGAAGCGGGAGGATCGGTTCATGGCGATGGGTATCCGGTACGCGATCGGGCCTGGAGCCGCGGACCCCCTCGGCCCGCGGTCCGATGAATATAGGGCAACGCCCCCGGTTCGTTAACGACGAATGGCTACCGGGGCGGGGCGGCCACGATCCACACGGGGTAGTGGTCGCTGGCGGTCGCCGAGCGTGCAACGCCGCGGCTGCCCACGGCGAGCCCCCGCACGAACACGTGGTCGAGCACCGGCGGCGCTCCGGCCCAGCGGCCCAGGCCGCTGCGGATGGTCGGCCCGGTCGGCAGGCGCACCGCGTCCAGGCCCGCGGCGCGGCCGGCGCGGCGCAGCAGGGTCTGTTCCCAGGGCGAGACCGTGTTGAAGTCGCCGGCCACCACCACCGGACCGTCGCCGGCCAGGCTGTCGAACACGGCGGCCGCCTGCTCCAGGCGGTCGGCCTGGTCCACGATCATGGTGGCCGTGTGCACTGACACCACGCGCAGCCGGGCGCCGTCGCCCAGGTCGAGGTCGGCGGCCACCGCCAGGCGGTGGTGGCCGGTCAGGGGCGTCGGATGGGGCAGCACCCGCACCTCGTGCGCGACGATGGGCAGGCGCGACAGCACCGCATCGCCGAACAGGCGCTGGTGGTGCGGGTGCACCGACGCGGGGGCGTACACGAAGTTCAGGCCGAGGCTGTCGGCGAGGCGGGCGGCGCCGGCGCGGTCCATCTCCTGCAGCAGGATGATGTCGGCGCCGCCGGGCGGCGCCAGCAGGCGCAGCTCGGCCAGGGCCCGGTCGAGGTTCTCGCCGTACTGGATGTTCCAGGACACGACGAACAGGCTGTCGCGGGGCGCGGGCGCGGCGGGTCCATCCTGACCGGAGTAGACGGGAACGATGTCCGGTGCATATCCTTGGTGCAGACCACAACCGGCCAGGACCAGCGCCAGCGACAGCAGCGCCGCCGTCCGGCCGTCATGATCGCGTTGCCCCGGCATCGCGTCTTCTCCCGCGGAGGATCGTCCCGTGGATTTCCAGTTCCTGACCCGCAGTCGCCCGATCCAGGCGCTCACCTATCCGGCCTACCTCGATCTCATGACCGCGCAGGCCGAAGCCGCCGCCCCGGCGGACGACGCCGAGGCCGCCCAGAGGATCGAGTACACGCAACTGAACCTGCACCGTTCGCAGCGCATCGCGCGCACCTGGCAGCCCTCGGGCGAATTGGCCTCGCTGCTGCAGATCGTCACCGAGCCCGAGCAGTGGCTGGTGCTGACCGAGCCCTGGTGCGGCGACTCGGCCCAGTGCCTGCCCTGCGTGGCGGTCATGGCCGAGCGGCAGCCCAACATCGGGCTGCACATCCTGCCCCGCGACGCGAACCTCGACATCATGGACCAGTTCCTGACCGACGGGAAGCGCAGCATTCCGGTGGTGGTGATGTTCGACGCCGCCGGGCGCGAGGCCGGCCGCTGGGGCCCGCGACCGGCGGCGGCCCAGGCCGAGTTCGACGCTGCGAAGGCGGCGGGGCTCGACAAGCCGGCCATCCTCGAACGCCTGCACCTGTGGTACGGGCGCGACCGCGGCCGCGCGGTCGATGCCGAGTTCTGCTCGCTGCTGAAGCGGCGCATGGGCGGCGCATGATCCTGTGGCAGGATGCGCGGCGGCTGGTGGTCGCCCGGCCCCACGGCCTGGACGCGGACGAGGCCTGCGCCTGGCTGCTGCTGCACCGCGGCATCGAGGCGCATCCGGCCGCGGGCCTGCCCGTCGGCGCGTCGGGCGCGTGGGCACTGGCAACGGCCCCGCCCGAGCCGGACCGCCTGGCCCTGGTCTCCCACCTGCTGCTGACCGACGCGCGCGCCACCGCGGCCATGCCCGCCGAGTTCCGGCGCGAGGACGCGATCGCGGGCCGCGTCGCCCGGACGCTCTTCCAGCGCCTCGATGACCGCACGGTCGCCGGCCGTGCGCTGACCGCCTGGCGCGCCATCGCCGCCGCTCCCGACGACGACCAGGTCGCCCGCCATGCGGCGGCCGCCGGCCTGCCGATCGTCGGCGACGCCGCGCGCGGCGGCCTGCCCTGGCCGCGCCTGGCCCTGCACGCGGCCGAGGTGCGTTGGCCCGACCTGTCCGAACCGGTGACGGCGCCGGAGCCCGCCTCGTTCCGCGCCGCGGACGCCGACGCCCTGGCCCTCGAGGCCGCCCTCGAGCGGCGCGGCGGCTGGCCGGCGGCGGTGGGCGACGCGTGGCGCTGCGTGCACCGCGACGAACTGGTCGGTCTGCCGGCGGCCATCGACGTGTACGGATCCTGGCTGAGCGCGGTCTGGTTCGACGAGGATGTCGATCCCGCGGCCGCCGAAGCCGCCCTCGCGCCCTGCCTCGACAGGCTGGCGGCGCGGTTCGGCTGCCGCGGCGCGGTCCTGCGCACGCATCGTCGCAATCCGCATCGCCGTGGACTCGTGGCCGAGGTGCGCGTGCGCGGCGACGCGCCGCCGCCGGTGTTCACGGTGACCGAGCACGGGCTGCGCTACGAGATCGACCTGCTGCGCACGCAGCACACGGGGCTGTTCCTCGACCAGCGCGACGCCCGGCGCCTGGTGGCGATGGCGGCGGCCGACGCGCGCATGGCCAACCTGTTCAGCTTCACCTGCTCGTTCTCGGTGGCGGCGGCCGCCGCCGGCTGCGAGGTGGTGTTCTCGGTGGACACGGCCAGGGCCTGCCTCGAGACGGGCAAGGCCAACTTCGCCCTCAACGGGCTGGATGCCGCCGGCCGCGGCAAGTTCATCCAGGAGGACGCGCGGCGTTGGCTGGCGCGGCAGCTGAGGCGACGCGACGAGCGGCCCGCCGAGCACCGGCCCCTGGACCTGGTGGTGTGCGATCCGCCGGTGTTCGCGTCGGCGGAGGACGGAGGCGCGTTCGCCGTCGAGCAGGAGTGGCCGCGGCTGGCCCGTGACGTGGCGCACCTGCTGCAACCGGACGGCCTGGCGGTGTTCGCCAACAACCACCGCGGCGGGGACCACGCCCGCTACCGCGCGCAGCTGGCGGACGCGTTCGGCGTCGTCGACGAGCTGCCGCCGCCGCTGGACTTCCCGCGGCTGCCGGGCGCCGAGCCCCACGTGCGCATCTTCTTCTGCCGCGAGCCGCGCCGCTGATGGCCTGCATGGTGGTCGTCCCCGTCGGCCTGCCGTAATATCACGGAAGACAGCCCCGACCCACCCCCGCGCGGGAGTCCGCTCATGACCCGATCCACGCCTGGTACGCTCACCGTCATCGGCGCCGGCAACATCGGCCGCGCCCTGGCCCTCGGCCTGACCGCCCACGGCCTGTACGCCCCCGACGCCGTCACGCTCACCCGGCGCCAGCCCGACCGGCTGGACGACCTGGCCGCCCTGGGCTTCCACGTGACCAAGGACAACGTGGCGGCGGTGCGGGCGGCGGACGTGGTGGTCGTGGCGGTCGAGCCCCAGCAGCTGGACGGCGTGCTCGACGGCATCGGATCGGCGCTCGATCCGCAGCGGCACGTGCTGGTGTCGGTGGTCTCGGGCGCGAACATCGCGGACATCGCGAAGCGGCTGCCGGTCGAGGTGCCGGTGATCCGCGCCATGCCCAACACCGCCATGGCGCTCGGCCGCTCGATGACCTGCCTGGCCTCGAACGTGCTCGGCGCCGCCGCCTTGCCGCGCATCCGCGAGCTGTTCGACGCGCTGGGCGCGACGCTGGTGGTGCGCGAGGAGATGATGGTGCCGGCGACGGCGCTGTGCGCCTGCGGCATCGCCTACTTCCTGCGCATGATCCGCGCGGCGTCGCAGGGCGGCATCGAGATCGGGTTCCACCCCGACGACGCCCTGAAGCTGGCCGCGCAGACGGCGCTGGGCGCGGCGTCGCTGGTGCTGCAGGAGGGCAGCCATCCCGAGCGGCAGATCGATCACGTCACCACGCCGCGCGGCTGCACCATCACCGGGCTGAACGAGATGGAGCACGCGGGGCTGTCGTCGGCCATCATCCGCGGCATCGTGACGTCCGCGGACAAGGCGGCGGGACTCTACCGGCTGGGCTGAGGCGAGTCGGCGGGCTCGCGCAGCACCTGGCCCGCGAGCGCGAGCACGATGCCGAGGGTGAAGTACAGCAGGATCTCGACCTCGTCGTCGCTCTGGTACACCTGGAACAGGCCGGCCACGGTGATCGCCGCCTGCACGGCGATGCCGCCGACCATGATCCAGCGGTACCGCGCGCTGCGCCGCGCCGCGCGCGCGAACACCCAGACCGTCGCCGCCAGCAGCACCAGCGCCAGCACCATGGCCGGCACGCCGGCGTTGGCCCCGTCCATCAGCAGGTCGTGGTGGGCATGGCCGTCGGCCTCGTAGCGGCCCGGCACGCGGTAGAGCTCCATCAGCCGGTGGAAGTTGCCCGGTCCGAAGCCGAACACCGGATGGTCGCGCAGGCCGTGCAGCGTGCTGCGCCACAGCAGCAGGCGCGTCTCGTGCCGCTCGAGGTCGAAGATGGCCAGGAAGTGGTGCCGCACCTGGCCGATGGCCATCAGTCCGGCGAGGCCGGCGAGCCCGGCCGCCGCCGCCACGCGCCGCACCCGCGCCGGCTGCGCCAGCACCAGCAGGGGCAGGCCCGCCAGCACGCCCAGCAACGCGCTGCGCGAGAAGGTCCAGACCAGCACCAGCCCGAACAGCGCGGTCAGCAGGCCCAGCAGGGTGCTCCGGCGCGGCGAGGGCCGGTGCATCGCCCAGGCCGCCGTCATCAGCAGGTAGATCAGCACCTGCCCCGCGTAGCTCATGTGGTGGCTGAAGAACCCGCGCACCGAGACGTGCCCGAACTGCGGCCGCAGCAGCGACCGGCCGCTGACGAGGTCGCGGCCGATGAAGTGCTCGGCGAACGCATACACCGCCACCAGCCCGCCGCAGATCACCGCGGTCTTCAGCACCCGCTCCAGGCGGGCGGCATCGCGGCCCGCCAGCACGGGCACGGCCGGCAGCAGCAGCATGATCCAGAGCTCCTCGGCCAGCTTGCGCCAGTCGTGGGCGAAGGGCGACGCCGCCGTGGCCAGCACGTGCCAGCCCAGGAAGGCGAACAGGGCGATGGTGACCGTCCGCTCGGGCCGCACCGCATCGCGGCCGCCGAGCACCAGGGCCGCGAGCGCCGCGGCCAGCACCAGGCCGGTGCCGGTGTTGCCGCCGCTCACCGAGAACGGCGTTGCGGCCGCCAGCAGGTACAGGGGCGCCAGGCGCAGGATCGATCCGCGGTCGGGCATGACCTCGAGGATTCCTTCGGCAGGGGTGCGGGGGGCCACGAAGGCGCACGGGGCGCCCGCACCGAAGTATCACCGCAGGCAGGCCGTCCGGCAAGCGAAGGCCGCGCGCCGCCGCCCGCGGGGACGATAGCGCGCGGCCCCGGATGCCCGGGCGGCTAGAAGCCGCTCAGGACCTTGTCGGAATGCCGGTCCGGTGCCGGGCGCGCGGTGCGCGCCGGGACCGCGGCCGCAACGGCCGGACGACGGCTCGCGGCCGGTCGGCTCGCCGCAGCGGCTTCCACGCCGGCCGAGGCCGACCCGATCATCGCCTCGAGCTCGCCGACGAAGGAGCGCAGGTGGGCCGACTGGGCCCCCATCTCCTCGGCCGTCCCGGCCGATTGCTCGGCGGCCGCGGCCGCATCCTGGGTCACGCGCTCGATGTCGGTCATGGCCTGGTTCACCTGGTCGATGCCCAGGGCCTGCTCGTCCGACGCGGTGGTGATGCCGGCCACCAGGCCGCCGACCTCGGCGGTGCTCGCGGCCACTTCGCGGAAGGCCGCGATGGTGCGTTCGACCAGCTCGGAACCCTCGTGGACGCTCGCCACGGTGCTCTCGATCAGGCCCGCGGTGTTGCGCGCCGCGTCGGCCGCCCGCAGCGCGAGGCTGCGCACCTCCTCGGCCACCACGGCGAAGCCCTTGCCCGCATCCCCGGCGCGCGCGGCCTCGACCGCGGCGTTCAGCGCGAGCAGGTTCGTCTGGAACGAGATCTCGTCGATGGTGCGGACGATCTTCTGGGTCTCCTCGCTGGCGGTCGAGATGTCGCGCATCGAGCGGTCGAGCGCCTCCATCTCGGCGTCCGCAGTCGCCACCACGCCGTTGGCCTTGCGCATCAGCGCATCGGCCTGGCGGGCGCTGTCGGCGTTCTGCCGGGTCATGGCCGCCATCTCCTCGAGCGAGGCCGAGGTCTGCTCCACGGCCGCCGCCTGCCGCGACGATCCGGTCGCCAGGTCCTGGCTGGCCGAGGTGATCTGATGCGAGGCGGCTGTCAGCTGCGACGACGCCAGCGACAGGTCGCCGATGACGCGGCGCAGGGGACCGGCGATGGATCGGCGGATCAGGAAGGCCAGACCCAGGCCGCCGAGGATGCCCGCCAGGCCCAGGCCGGCCTGCAGGTAGAGGTCGCGCCGGTACACGTGCGCCGCGCGCGTGTTGGCGTCGCTGGCGTAGGTCGTGTTGAGCTCGCCCAGGCTGGCCAGGTGCCGGCACAGTGCGTCGAACTTCTCGGCGCCCTGGCCCAGCACGAGGTCCAGCGCCTCGCGGCGGCCTTCACGCGTGTCGGCGATGCGCCCGTCGACGATGCGCCGCGAGACCTCGGACCATTCGACCCACGCCGACTCGAACTGCGCGACGATCTCGCGCTCGGCGTCGGTGGCGGCCAGCTCCTTGTAGCTGTTCCAGTGCGTGAGCGCCTCGGCATGCTTCGTCTCGTAGGCCTCGACCAGCGCCTTGAATTCCGGCGCCGAGGCGTTCGCGAAGATCATGGAGCGCTCGGCGACCACGGCCTGCTGGATGTCGCGCTCGGTCTCCAGCAGCAGCTCGACGCTGGGCATGCGCACGGCGAAGATGTCGTCGAGCTCGTGGTTGATCTGGCGGCTGCCGCGCACGCCCTGCAGCCCGACCAGGGTCATCAGACCGATCATGACCGCGAACCCGGCGACCAGCCGGCCACCCACCGTCATCCTGTTGAAACGACCCATGCGGTTGCCCTCGCGGGTTCGGGTGGAGGGGGCGGCCGCACCACGCCGGCGCGGCCGCCCGGAAGAACTAGACGCCGCCGCCGATCTTCTCGACGTCGACGCCGAAGGTGATCGCACCGATGACGGCGTCGCCGTCGCGCACGGGCACCGACACCTGCACCAGGTAGGCCTGCGTGCTGTCGTCGAACTTCACGTCGCTGATGTGGACGGCGCCCTTGCCGCCGGCGTACGACT
>DAOPJF010000024.1:0-14756 GCA_035399525.1 Candidatus Krumholzibacteriia bacterium
CCACGCGGATCGTGTCGCAGAAGCCGGCCATGGCCTCGTCGATGGAGTTGTCGACGACCTCGTACACCAGGTGGTGCAGGCCGCGCACGCCCGTGTCGCCGATGTACATGGCCGGGCGCTTGCGCACCGCCTCGAGGCCCTCGAGGACCTGGATGCCCTCGGAGGTGTAGGCCTCGGCCCCGGCGGCGCCGTTGCGACGGCTGCCCTCGCTGGTGGGATTGGTTTCGCTCATGATGTGCTGTCCGGCCTCCTGGCGCGCCGCGGGCGGTCGACCCACTGGATCGAGGTCACCGTGCCTGCGCCGTACCTGGCGTTGAACCTGCCGATGATCTCCGGGATCAGCATGGTCAGCTCCTGCCGCCAGGCCCCGTGATCGGCTTCGAGGATCAGGACGCCGTCGACCAGGTCGACGGCCCGTGAATGGTCCGCGATGTCGCGCCCGACGATCTCCCGCCAGCCCAGCAGCGCGCCGCGCTCCTGCAGGCGGTCCTGCAGCCCGCTGTCGCGCAGCACGCCCTCGAGGATGCGGGCGAGCGGCTGGGGCCCCGGATTGTCGCGCCTTCGGCCCATGCAGGCGCCCTTCGTCGTGGTCGCCGGCGGCACGGGCGCCGCGTCACGCGGGGTCCGGGTCGCCGTGGATCTCCGAGAACCTGCCGGCCTCCACCGTCCAGGCCCTGCGGTCGGCGGGCCGCCAGTCGGCGACGTCCCCCGGCCGGGCCGTGGCGATGAACACCTGGTGCAGGTGCGACGCCATCTCCTGCAGCCGGCGGGTGCGGTCCCGGTCCAGCTCGCTGAAGATGTCGTCCAGGAAAAGCACCGGCCGGACGCCCCGGCGCGAGTCGAGCGCATCGCTGCGCGCGAGGATCAGCGCGATGGCGGCGGACCGCGTTTCACCCTGCGATCCGAAGGTGCGCAGGTCGAGCCCGTCAGGCCCGCCGAGGCGCACTTCGAAGTCGTCCAGCTGGGGGCCGGTCAGGGGCCGTCCCCGCTGCATTTCCAGCCCCACAATATAATCAAGTTCCGCCGAAATATCCTGCTCGAACCCCTTATTTTCCGAATGTTTTTCGGCCTCGCCGGCCCCCCCGGCGGACAGGATTCTGCGGGCCGACTCCAGCCGGGGACGGTAGGTCAGGACCAGGGGTTCGGCAGCGCCCGCCAGCTCGCGATGGATGCGGTCGGCGAAGGGCGTCACCAGGGCCGCGTAGTCGGCGCGCCCCCGGCATACCGGTGCGGCGTGGCCGGCGATCTCGGCGTTCCAGGCGGCCAGTTCCTGGCGCCCACGCGCCCCGCTGACGACCCCGCGCTTGATGTCCCTCAGCAACCCGGCTTTCTGCTTCAGCGCCCGCTGCAGGGCCGCCAGGTGCCCCAGGTAGGCGGGATCGATCTCGGCCATGCCCTGGTCGGCGAACTGGCGCCGACCCTCGGGGCCGCCCTGCACCAGCCGGATGCTGTCGGGGTTGAAGAACACCGTCGCCAGGCGCCCCACCAGGTCGGTGCGGCGCTTCACCAGCTCGCCGTCGATGCGCAGGCGCCGGCCGCCGCTGCGGTCCAGGCCGAACTCGCAGGACACCAGGCCGCCCTGGTCCTCCTCGAGCTCGAGGCCCACGTGCAGGTCGTCACGGCCGAAGGCGATGAGATCCTCGTTGCGCGAGCCGCGGTGGCTGCGGCCGAGGGCGAGCCAGTTGAGGGCTTCCAGGAGGTTGGTCTTCCCCTCGCCGTTCCGCCCCAGGAGCAGGTTCACCCGGGGCGAAAAGGCGAAGGCGTCCTCGGCGAGGTTGCGGAATCCGCTGATGCGGGCCGAGACGATCCGCATCGCCGGCGGCTAGTCGCCCGCCAGGCGCAGCGGCATCAGCAGGCACAGCACGCCGGCGTCGGCGCCGTCCTCGCCCACCGGCCGCAGCAGGGCCGCGCTCTGGGCGTCGCGCAGCGACAGCGTGACCGTGTCCGAGCGCAGGTTCTTCAGGATGTCCTGCAGGTAGTTGAAGTTGAACCCGATCTCCAGCGCCGCGCCGTCGTACGACACCGCCAGCTCGTCCTCGGACTGGCTGCCCTCGGTGCCGCGGGCGCCCAGCTCCATCCGGCCCTTCTCGATGCCCAGGCGGATCTGGCTGGTGATGCGGTCGGCGGTGATCGACACGCGCCGGATGGCCTGCACGAACTCGGCCTTGTCCACGGTCACGTGCTTGTCGTTGTCCTTGGGGATGACCGCGCTGTAGTCGGGGAACGGGCCCTCGAGCAGGCGCGTGTGCAGCACCGTGTCGCCGGCGCGGAACGACAGCTGGTTCTCGCCCAGGAACATGGTCACGGTGGCGGCCTCGTCGCCCTCGAGCGAGGCGACGATGCGCGGCAGCTGCCGCAGGCCGGCGGTGTCGACGATCACGTTGCGGTCGCCCGAGGCGTCCCACTCCATGGTGCGCGCGCTGCGGGCCAGGCGGTGGGCGTCGGTGGCCACCAACGTCAGGCTGGCGCCGCGGATCTCCCACAGGATGCCCATCAGCGCCGGGCGCGTCTCGTCGCGCGACACGGCGTAGCTGGTCTCGTTGATCATGTCGATGAGCGAGGCGGCGTCGATCTCCAGCCCGTCCTTCTCGGCCAGGGGCTTGAGCTTCGGGTACTCCTCGGCGTTCATCGTGTTCTCGGTCAGGCGCGCCTTGCCGCTGTCGAGGCGGATCTGCTCGCCCTTCTGCGAGATCGTGACCTCGCCCGAGCGCAGGCTGCGCACGAAGGGCACGAACTTCGTGGCCGGGATGGCGACGCGACCCTCGTCCTTGATCTCGACCTTGCCGGTGCTGGTGGTGATGGAGATGTCCAGGTTGGTCGCCGACAGGGTCAGCCGGCCGCCCTTGGCCTCCATCAGCACGCACGTCAGGATCGGCAGCGTGGTCTTCGCAGGCACCACGTTGGCGATGATGTCCAAGGCCTTCTGCAGTTCGTTCTGCTGGATCGCGAACTTCACGGACAGCCCTCCGGGCGGTGTGTGTCTGGTGTCCTGCGCAAGGATCGCCATGATAGGAGATCCCCCGCGCCTGATCAAGTCCATTGGATGATAGAGAAACCTAGTGGAAGATGTAGGGGTCGGGGATATTCGGGAAAACCCCGCAACCCGCCGTGAACTCCCTCGCGATCAACACCTTCCCTTTTTCGTCGGCCGGGGATAACCCTTGGGACAAGCGACCCGTTGGTGTGGGGGTTATCCCCGGGGGTCAGGTTCTCCCCGGAACCGGGCTCGCGGCTGCCCGGGTTGTCCCCAGCGATCCCCGTAGTTATCCCAAGATCTTCGCCGGCGCGCGGACCCGGCAGAGCCGGTCCGACCCTCCGGGCGCGTTCATCCCGCAAGAGCCCTCGTCAGCCAGCAATAGCCAAGTGCGTGACGATGGGCGCGATCATCGGCCCGTCGACCTGCCACGGCTCGAGGCGGCGGTCCATCTCCTCGACGATCGCGTCGCGGGCCGCCTCGCAGGCCTCGCGCGGCGCGAGCGACGGCGGCAGGTAGCGCAGGAACCCCTCGGCGAAGGCGCCGGCCGAAGGGTGCGCCGTGCGCACGCTGATGCGCGACATCGAGACGCGCGGGAAGGCCGCGCCCAGCAGGTCGTGCAGGTCCTGTTCCTCGGGCAGCGAGAAGGGTGCGGCGACGAATCCGGCGGCCGCGGCGCCGAGGTGGCGGTTCAGCACGTCGCGCAGCGCCAGGTAGAAGGGACAGTCGGCGATGTGCGACCAGCACATGACCACGGCCCGCCCGCCCCGGGCCGTCACCCGTCGCAGCTCGCGCACCACGGCCTCGCGGTCGGCGGCGAATTGCAGGCCCTGGTGGCACAGCACCAGGCGGAACGCGCCGTCGGCGAAGGGCAGGGCGGCCATGTCGGCGCGCACCCAGGCGGCGGGCGCATCGCCGATGTAGAGGGTGGCGGCCTTCTTGAGGATGTTCGGGCCGATGTCCACGCCGCACACGCGGCCGTGGGCGCCCACCATCATGCCCGCCTTGCAGGCGGCGATGCCGCTGCCGCAGGCCACGTCCAGCACCGACTCGCCCGGATGCGGGCGCGCCGCGGCGATCAGGTGCCGGATGGACGGCTCGAAAATGACGGCATCGAAGCTGAACGCGGGGCGGGTGTGCTCGTCCGCCCCCATGGTCAGCGCAGCGCCCGCACGCGGTCCATCAGGTCGCGCACGGCCCCGCGGAAGCGGGGATCGGACTCCATGTCCTGCGCGATCTTCTGGCAGCCGTGGGCGACGGTCGAGTGGTCGCGCCCTCCGAAGGCGCGGCCGATTTGGTTGAGGGAGGCGCCGGTCATCTCTCTGGCGAGGTGCATCGCGATCTGACGGGCCCGGGCCAGGTCCTGGGTGCGTCGCTTGGACTTGAGTTGATCGACGGTCACGCCGTGGACGTCTGCGACCACGGACATGACATCGGCGATCTTCACAGGTCCGGCGGAATTCACCAGGAAATAGGAGGAGAGGACTTCCGCGGCCATCTCCATGGTGATTTCCCGCCCGGTCAGGCTCGCGAACGCCAGCAGACGAATCAGCGCCCCCTCAAGGCGTCGGATGTTGTCGGTGATGTGCTCGGCGATGTAGCTGATCACATCGTCGGGGATGTAGATCGCGTTGACCTCGACCTTGCGCTTGAGGATGGCGATGCGCGTCTCGAGGTTCGGGGGCTGGATGTCGGTGATCAGGCCCCATTCGAACCGCGAGCGCAGCCGCTCCTCGAGCGTCGTGATCTCCTTGGGAGACCGGTCGCTGGTCAGGACGATCTGCTTCTTGAGGTCGTACAGCGCGTTGAACGTGTGGAAGAACTCCTCCTGGGTGGACTCCTTGCCGGCCAGGAAGGCCACGTCGTCCACCAGCAGCACGTCCACGCTCCGGTACCGGAGCTTGAAGTCCGGCGTCCGGTTCTCCTTGATGGAGAGGATCAGGTCGTTCATGAAGTTCTCGGCCGACACGTAGCAGACCCGCAGTTCGGGGTTGCGCGCCACGATGGCGTTGCCCACCGCGTGCATCAGGTGCGTCTTGCCGAGGCCGACCCCGCCGTGGATGAACAGCGGGTTGAAATGGCTGCCGGGGCTGTTGGCCGCGGCGGTGGCCGCCGCGTAGGCCATGTCGGTGCCCGAGCCCACCACGAAGGTCGAGAACGTGTAGTCGGGGTTCAGGTTCGAGGCCGGCCGGAAGGGGCGCTCGACCACGGCCGCCGCCGGGGCGGTGCGGCGCACCGGCTCGGGCTCGTCCTCCACCGCCACGGGGGCGTCGTGCAGGGACAGGGGCCGGTTGGCGTCCTCGGCCGCGACCTCGAGGGTGAACTGCACCGGCCGGCCGAAGTAGGCGGCCCCCGCCTCGTTCAGGGTGTCGAGCTGGTGCTCGCTGAACCAGTCGCGGAAGAAGTGATTGGGGCAGTTCACGTGCAGGCTGCCGTTGTCGCTGGGGGCGGGCCTCAGGGGGGCGAACCAGGTGTTGAACGTCTGCTGTCCGACGTTCTGGCGAACCCGGTCGAGAATCTCGGTCCAGTGGGAATCCAGGCGACTCAAGGAACAGACCCCTCCGCAGATGATCCCCGCGCCAAGCGCCAGGTTATCCACAAAACCGGACAACAGGCAAGATATTATCTGACAACAAGATGGTCGGCGATTTGGCCGGAGAAGGAAAGGTTATCCACAATTCCCTCGGGTTGTGGATAACCTCTTCGTCCTTCCGGTTGGGTTGTCGTCAGGTGGCCGAAATTATCATGGGCCCCGGAGGCCATCAAGGGTTTTCTCCGACAAAATTTTGACGCGACCCTAACCAGAGGCGGGGGCGGAAATTGCATCACCACAGGGTCCAGCGGGCGAACCCTGCCGGCGGGCGGGTCCGACGGGACGGGTTGCCAAGGCCCGATTCCGGCGGGGGATAACCCGGTGTCTTTCCTTGACACTTCGGGTCGCGGGGACTAATCTTTGGCCGCTGAATCGAGAACCAAAGGAGATTTCCGTGAAGCGGACGTTCCAGCCGAGCAACCTCAAGCGTTCCCGGACCCACGGGTTCCGCAAGCGCATGTCCACGCGCGCGGGCCGCCTGGTCCTCAAGCGCCGTCGCGCCAAGGGGCGCAAGCGCATCTCCGCCTGAGGTGCCGGATCAGGACCGCATGATGTGGCGGTCTTTGGCTAGAAAAACGGATTTCCAAAGGGTCTACGAGGAAGGCGTCAAACGAGTGGGACGCCTTCTCGTAGTTTACCTGCTGCCGGCCGATGACTGGGCCCGCGCCGTCGTGGCCAGCCGGAAGGTCGGGGGAGCCGTCCAGCGCAACCGGACGAAGCGTCTGCTGCGCGAGGCCCTCCGCACCGGCTCCCTGGCCAGCCCGGACCAGGTCATGGGCGTACGAACGAGGTTCTTTCCGGAACCCGGACCCGCCGGCGCGGCCGACGGGCGGGACGGCGAAGGACTGTGGGTCGTGCTGGTGGCCCGACGCGCGATGCTCGAGGCGAGCAGCCGCGAGGTGCGGGCCGAGCTGGATCAGCTCCTCGACCACTGACCCGGCGGGCCGCGCGCAAGGCGCGCCCCGCCCCCTGCGCCGGGCCGGCGTCCATGCCCGCCCGGAAGCGACCTCGCAAGCCGGTGCTGATCGCCCCACTCCTGTACCTCCTGTCCCGGGGCGGGGCACCACACCAGGAAGTGTATGTGGCGCTTGCCATACGCGTTGATCTGGCTCTACCGGCGCCTGGTGTCGCCGCTCTTGCCGTCGACGTGCCGTTTCCATCCCTCCTGCTCCGCGTATGGCATGGAAGCCCTTGCCTCCCATGGGATTATCCGCGGATCCTGGCTCACAGTCCGGCGCGTTGCGCGCTGCCACCCCTGGCATCCCGGCGGGTACGACCCCGTGCCGCCGGTCCGCTGCGGCTGCGAAGGCGACCATCCGTCCTCGCCCCCGCCCCCGAACCACGGAGAGACCGCCCATGGATAGGCGCATGTTCCTGGCCTTCATCCTGATCTTCCTGATCCTGGCCGGGTCCCAGGCCCTGATGCAGAAGTTCTATCCGAAGCCGGCCACGCCGCCTGCGATCGAACAGGTGGCCGCCACCGACCAGGACGCTGCCGCGACGACCGCCCACGACCTGCCGGCCACCCTGCCCGGTGGCGCCTCGACCCCGGCCGACACCACCATCGACTTCACGAGCCCCGAGGGCGTGCTGCGCCTGGTGAACGAGGGCACGCCGCAGCGCATCACCGTCACCACGCCCCTGTACCGCGCCGTGGTCTCGACCGTGGGCGGCCGCGTGGTCAGCTGGGAGGGCCTGAAGTACGACACCCACACCGGCGTGCCGGTGCAGCTGGTGCCCGAGCAGACGCCCGAGTACGGGCTCGACGCCATCCTCTTCCATGACCGCGAGCTCGACCTGGGCTCGGCGGTGTACCGCACCGAGGCCGCGGACATCCGCGTCGACGAGGGCACCCGCTCGCTGGTGATGTTCGCGTCGCTGGCCGGCGGCCTCGAGGTGCGCAAGACCTACACCTTCCACGCCGACACCTACGGCATGGAGGTCGACTACGCCCTGATCGCCGTGGACGGCGGGCCGGCGCGGCGCTCCCTCGAGCTGCTGGGCCGCCCCGAGGACGTCCGCTTCGGCTGGAACCAGGGCATCGCGCATACCGAACGCAGCCAGAAGATGGAGCAGATGGCCATGCGGGCCATCGCCAGGGTCGGCGACGAATTCATCAAGGAGAAGGCGTCCGACCTGAAGAAGAGCGAGGAGAAGGTCCGCGCGCAGCGCCGCGGGTCGGTGCACTACGCCGGCCTGCAGGACCGTTATTTCACCATCGTGGGCCTCGTTCCCTGGGAGCAGGGGGAACCGGTCGAGGGTACGATCCGACTGGACGGGGACAAGGCGCTCGGCGCCCAGTCCTTCTCCATCGACGTGCCGGCCCGGCGCGGCGTCGGCGGCGAGATCGCCACCGCCCGCTTCGACCTCTACATCGGCCCGCAGATGGCCGAACTGCTCGCCGTGTACAACCACGGTCTGGAAGACTCGATGGACCTGGGCTGGGCGTGGATCCGCCCCCTCACGAAGTTCGTGCTGTGGGGCCTGGAGTCCGCGCATCCGTACATCCCCAACTACGGGGTGATCATCATCATCTTCTCGGTGCTGACGAAGCTGGTGTTCTACCCGCTGACGCGTTCGTCCACCATCTCGATGAAGAAGATGCAGGCGCTCCAGCCCAAGTTGAAGGCCATCCAGGAGAAGTACAAGGACGACAGCGCGAAGCTCAGCGAGGCGCAGATGAAGCTGTACCGGGAGGAGAAGGTCAACCCGTTGGCCGGCTGCCTGCCCATGCTGATTCCGACGCCGGTGTTCATCGCCCTCTACCAGGCGCTGAACCACACCATCGCCCTGCGCGGCCAGCCGTTCGTGCTGTGGATCAAGGACCTGTCCCAGCCCGACGCGCTCATGCCGATCACGGGAAGCCTCGACCTGAACGTCCTGCCCATCCTGATGGCCGTAGCCATGTACTTCCAGACCAAGATGACCCCGACCGGCGGCGCCACGGGCCAGATGGCCATGATGAACACGATGATGCCGCTGATCATGGTCTTCTTCTTCTACAACATGCCGTCGGGCCTGGTCCTGTACTGGTTGGTCAACACCATCATGCAGGCGTACCAGAGCTGGAGAATCCACAAGACGACGGCGACGCAAGGAGCCTAGACACCATGACCGACAAGGTTGAAATCCAGGGCAAGACCGTGGACGAGGCCGTCCAGGAGGCGCTGCTGCGCATGGGCGCCCGCAGGGACGAAGTCGACGTGACCGTGCTCGAGGAGCCCAAGAGCGGCCTCTTCGGGCTGATCGGCAACCGCCCCGCGCGCGTGATCGTGCGGCGGCGTGCCGGCGGCGCGCGGCGTGGCCGCAGCAACGACTTCCGGGTCGACAGCAGCGATCATCCGGCGCACGAGCTGGGCAGCGGCGACGGCCGCGGCGGCCGGCGCGGCAGCCGCGGGGGCCGGGGCCGGGGCGGCCGCAGCGCCGAGGCCGGCGACGCCACCGCCGAGGCCGGCGAGCGCCGGGGCGGGCGGCGCGGCGAGAACCGCGGCGAGAACCGCGGCGAAGGCCGGAACGAGGCGCGCGGCGAAGGCCGTGGCGAACGGCGCGGCGGCCGCAGCGATCGTCGCCAGGACGGCGGCCGGGGCGAGGCCCGGGCCGAGGGCCGCGGCGAAGGCCAGAACGAGCGACGCGGCGGTCGCAGCGATCGTCGCCGCGACAACGCCCAGGCCGCGGGCGACGCGCCGCGTCCGGCGGCGGTCGATGCGGCGCCGGGCCAGGAGGGCGACGAGGCCAGGAGCGCGCGCCGTCGGCGCGGTCGCCGCGGCGGCCGGGGCCGGGGCGGTTCGGGTCGCGAGGGCCGCGAGGGCCGCGAGAACCAGCGCATGCCGGTGAACACCGCCGGTGAGCACATCGAGGACGACGTGCTGCGCAGCATCGCCGACGAACAGGCCCAGTTCCACGCCCGCATCCAGGCCGAAGAAGCCCGGGCCCAGGCCGAGGCGCGCGGCACGGCCGACGATGGCGGCGCGGACGACGAGGGCGCCGTGGCCGAAGGCCGCGGCGAGGGCCGCACGCGGGGCCGCCGCGGCGGCCGCTCGCGCGGCGGCCGGGGCCGGGGCGGCGGCGAAGGACGGTCCGAGGACCGCGCCGACGAGCGCGCCGATGACAGCAGCGGCGAGCGTGACGAGGTTCGTGCCGCATCCCGCCGCGAGCCGCGCGAGGAGCGCCGGGCGGCGGCCGAGCCGGGCAACGGGCGGAACGAGCCCATCCTGCCCGCGGACGACGCCGGGTCGCCCGATCTCCCGGCGGCGGCGGCCGTCGAGGAGCCCATCGCCATCGGCATCAAGGCGGTGGCGTACGCGCAGCCGAAGCGGGGCCTCGAGGAGGCCACCCTCGACGCCGGCCTGACCGAGCTGACCTCGGGCATGCTGGTGCGCGCGGGGTTCCCGTGCCGCTGCGAGGTCAAGCCGGGCGAGTACCGCCAGGTGCGCGTCGTCACCGACGACATCAGCGCGGGCATGCTCATCGGCCGCCACGGCCAGGCCATCGACGCGGTCGAGCACCTCGTCGAGCGCATGGCCAGCACGGCCGCGGGCGACCGCGTCCGCATGAACCTCGACATCAACAACTACCGCCGCCGCCGCGAGGACTCCCTCGAGCACCGGGTGGACCAGGCCGTCGCCGAGGCCCGCAACACCGGCCGCGAGGTGCACCTCGACCCCATGGACGCGCGTGACCGCCGCCTCGTGCACCTGCAGGCCGAGGAGATGGGCATGCGGACCTGGACCGTCAGCGGCGAGGGCGGCAAGCACGTCGTGATCAGCCTCGAGAACAACGCGCCCCGGAACGAGGACTTCGATCCCGTCGAGGTCACCGGCCAGGACGAAGGCTACGAGGCCGAGGGCTACGCGGCCGATGCCCCGACGGTGGACGAAACCGAAGAGCCGGGCGCCGACGCCTGACCGTTCCGCAGCCGCGGACACGGAAGGGGCGGCGCCCGGCGCCGCCCCTTCTGCCATCCCGGGAGGGGGCCGATGCACACCGCGACCATCGTGGCCCTGGCCACGCCCGAGGGCATGGGCGGCCTGGCCGTCGTGCGCCTGAGCGGCCCCGACGCGGTCGCCCTGGCCGGCCGCGTGTTCCGCAGCGCCCGCTTCGCCGCGGGCGCGGCCAGCCACACGGCGGTGTACGGCACGCTGCATCGCCCGGGCGATGCGGCGGCGGTCATCGACCGCTGCCTGGCCCTGACGCTGCGCGCGCCGCACTCCTACACCGGCGAGGACACGGTGGAATTCCAGCTGCACGGCGGCCGCGCCGTGGCGCGTCTGGCCGTGGCCGCGTGCCGCGAGGCGGGCGCCGCGCCGGCTGCGCCCGGCGAGTTCACGCGCCGCGCCTTCCTGAACGGCCGCCTGAGCCTGGACCAGGCCGAGGCCGTGGCCGACCTCATCGCCGCCGAGAGCGAGCAGGCGGCGCGCGGCGCACTGAACCAGCTCTGCGGCGGCCTCGCGCGCGAGCTCGCCGCCGTCGAGGCGCCGCTGCTGGACCTGCTGGCCAGGCTCGAGGGCAGCTTCGAGTTCGTGGACGACGACGAGGCTGGCGCCGAGCCCGCGGGCGTGGGCGCCGAGCTGCGCGCGGCGGTCGCGGGCCTCGAGCGCCTGCTGGCCCTCGCGCCGGCGGGACGCCTGCTGCGCGACGGCGTGCAGGTGGTGCTCGCCGGCCCGGTCAACGCCGGCAAGAGCGCCCTGTTCAACGCGCTGGTGGGCGAGGATCGCGCCATCGTCGACGACGAGGCCGGCACCACCCGCGACGTGGTGAGCGCACGCGTGGTGCGCGCGGGCGCCGTGTGCGTGCTGCACGACACGGCGGGGCTGCGCGAGGACGCGGGCCGCGTCGAGGGCAAGGGCATGGCGCGCACGCGGCAGGCCGTCGACGAGGCCGACATCGTGCTGGCCGTGTCGAGCACCGCGCCGTTCACGGTCGCCGCGCCGCGCGCGGCGGTCATCGCCGTGCGCACGAAGGCCGACCTCGGGCGCGACGGAACGCAAGGCTTCGACGTGGTGACGTCGAGCGTCACGGGCGAAGGCGTCGCCGCGCTGTGGTCGTCCATCGACGCCGCGGTGCAGGCGCGCGGCCTGGGCGATGCGGTGGCGCTGGGCGTGATGCTCAACGAGCGCCACGCGGCGCGGCTCGCATCCTGCCGCGGCGACCTGCTGGCGCTGGCGGCCGACGCCGACGGCGGGGCGCCCGCCGAGGTGACGGCGACCATGCTGGCCTCGATCCTCGGCGCGCTGGGCGAGGTGTCGGGCCGGGTGTTCACCGAACACCTGCTGGATACTGTATTCAAGCGCTTCTGCGTGGGCAAGTAAGGCGATGAACAGCAACAGGTTCGACATCATCGTGGTCGGCGGCGGACACGCGGGCATCGAGGCCGCGCTGGCCGCCGCGCGCCTGGGCGCGCGCACCGCGCTGGTCACGCACGACCCGCGCGAGATCGGCCGCATGCCCTGCAATCCCGCCATCGGCGGCCTGGGCAAGGGCCACCTCGTGCGGGAGATCGACGTGCTGGGCGGCGAGATGGGCCGCGCCATCGACGAGACCGGCATCCAGTTCCGCATCCTCAACCGCAAGAAGGGGCCGGCGGTGCAGTCGCCGCGGGCGCAGGCGGACAAGCACCGCTACCAGGCGCGCATGGTCGAGGCCGTGCACGCGCAGGCGGGGCTGACCGTGGTGACGGGCGATGCGGCCGGCCTGGACATCGTCACGGAGGCCGACGGCACCCGCCGCTTCGCCGGCGTTCTGCTGGGCGACGGCCGCGTGATCGCGGGCGCGCGCGGCGTGTTCTGCACTGGCACCTTCATGCGCGGGCTGATGCACGTGGGCGACCGGCGCACCGTGGGCGGACGCGAGGGCGCGGCCAGCGCCGAAGGGCTAAGCGGCAGCCTGCGCGACTACGGCTTCGCGCTGCGGCGCCTGAAGACGGGAACGCCGCCGCGGCTGCACCGCGACTCGATCGACACGAGCGTACTCGAAGAGCAGCCGGGCGACGATCCGCCGACGCCGTTCTCGTTCCGCACGGGGGCGTTCGCGCCCGACCAGGTCGCCTGCTGGATGGCCTACACCAACGAGCGCACCCACGCGATCATCGGCGGCGCGCTCGATCGCTCGCCGCTCTACGGCGGCATCATCGAGGGCCGAGGGCCGCGCTACTGCCCGTCCATCGAGGACAAGGTCGTGCGCTTCGCCGACAAGGCGCGTCACCTGCTGTTCCTCGAACCCGAGGGGCGCGACACCGACGAGGTCTACGTCAACGGCCTGTCGACGAGCCTGCCTGCGGATGTGCAGGTGGCGATGGTGCGCTCGGTGCCCGGTCTCGAACGCGCCGAGCTGGTGCGCTACGGCTACGCCGTCGAGTACGACAGCGTGCCGTCGTGGCAGATCGCGCCGTCGCTCGAGAGCAAGCCGGTGGGCGGGCTGTTTCTGGCAGGCCAGATCCTCGGCACGTCGGGGTATGAAGAGGCGGCGGCGCAGGGGCTGGTGGCGGGCATCAACGCGGTGCGCTCGCTCGGCGGCGCCGAAGCGCTGGTGATCGGACGCGACGAGGCGTACATCGGCGTGCTGGTGGACGACCTGGTCACCAAGGAGATCGACGAGCCGTACCGCATGTTCACCTCGCGCGCCGAGCATCGCCTGCACCTGCGCTGCGACAACGCCGAGGAGCGGTTGACCGACCTGGCCCTGGGGCTGGGCCTGTTGCCGGCGCAGGCCGCGGACCTGCTGCGCGCGCGGAAGCAGTACGTCGAGGCGGCCGGGCGGGCGTTGCGGAAGGCGACCGTCGTGGACGAGGTGCGCGGGTGGCGCGGGGCGGGCGACGCGTGGTTGCGCCACCCGGGCACCCGACGGGATGATCTTGGCTCCACGGCACGCGTTGATGATGTGTTCGTGATGGCATTAAATGCCGCGGCGGGTGAGTTCACGGCCGCCGGCGGCCATGCCCGGCACGTCGCGGCGGCCTGGGAACAGGTGGAAAACGCTGTCCGGTATGATGGTTACATCCGCAAGCACCGCAAGCTGCTGCGTGGCCAGGAGCACTTGGACAACCTCGAACTGCCGGCCGACCTCGACTATGCCGCGGTCACCGCGCTCAGCTTCGAGGCCAGGGAGAAGCTGGCGCGCGTCCGACCGGCCACCCTGGGCCAGGCCGGGCGCATCGACGGGGTGAGGGCCGGCGACCTGGCGGTGCTGGCCGTGGTGGTGCGGCGTCATCGCGAGGCCGCGGCCGCCGGGGCCGACGAGGAGGGCGGGCATGCCGGCGAACCGTCCTGACATCCTGCAGGTCCTGGCCGCCTACCGGGCCGAGGTCCTGCGCTGGAACACCCAGATCAACCTCGTCTCGCGCCGGGACACCGAGGCGCAGCTGGATGCGTTGATCCTGCAGTGCGACAATGCCTTGGCGGCGCTGCAGGCCGCGTCGGCGGCGCTGTCCGCCGGCCCGCTGCTGTACTGCGATCTGGGCTCGGGCGGCGGCTTGCCGGGTGTGGTCTGGCACGCACGCCTGGCGGCGGCGGGCCGGCTGGCGGCCACGTGGCTCGTCGAGCCCCGGGACAAGCGCGCTTGGTTCCTGCAGCGGGTGGCGCGCCAGTTGCCAAAACCCGAACTGCAGGCTGCCTGCGCCCGCTGGGGCGATGTGGAGGCCGACGGCCTGGGCGGCGCAGAATCGGCGCTGGTCTCGCTCAAGGCGCTGCGCCTGTCCGATCCGGAAGTCCTAGCCGGGCTCGAGACCCTGCACGGCGCGGCGACACCGCCCCGGCAGGTGGTCATCGCTCGTTTCCACCCCGGGGACGCGGTGCTGACGCCGTCCTTGGCGGACGAGCTGCGGATCGTGCCCCCCGGCCGGACGGTGGGGCCGTGGGTTGCGACGGGGGCGCGGGTCGTGCCGGTTCCCGCAGGGCCCTACCCTGCGGCCGCCCTCGTTGTCTCGTCCTATGGGCCCGCGCCCGCCTGACCATTGTTCCACGTGGAACATGCCGCCGGCCCCGTTCCGATGTTCCACGTGGAACAAACCGCCCTCCCCGAACCGTCTGCCTTGACGCTCCCGGTCCGGGGGCGGTACATTGCCTCTCCTGCGCGAAGCTGAACCGATCCACACCGTGACCTGAGGTCCGCCGTGAGCAAGATCATCTCCATTTCGAACCAGAAGGGCGGCGTCGGCAAGACCACGACCGCCGTGAACCTCGGGGCCAGCTTGGC
>DAOPJF010000025.1:0-14678 GCA_035399525.1 Candidatus Krumholzibacteriia bacterium
GGAGCACGCTGTTGCGCACCATGATGCCCGCCAGCGCGATCACCCCGATCATCGACGTCGCCGTGAAGAACGCCCCGAACATCAGGTGGCCCGGGATGATGCCCAGCAGCGTCAGCGGGATGGGGATCATCATCAGGATCGGCACCGTGAAGTTCTGGAACATGCCCACGATCAGCAGGTAGATGATCACCAGCACCACGGCGAAGCTGATGCCCAGGTCGCGGAACACCTCGTAGGTGATGTGCCACTCCCCGTCCCACTTCATGGCGTAGCCCTCCTCGGTCAGGGGCTGCACCGTCGAGAACTGCTCGATCTGCGTGCCGTCGGGCATGGTCAGCTCGGCGATCTTCTTCTTCATGTCGAGGATCGCGTACACCGGCGACTCGAGCTCGCCCGCCACGTCGGCCGTCACGTAGACCGTCGACTTCAGGTTGCGGCGGTGGCGGCTCTTGTGGCCCTCGGTCTTCTCGATCCGCGTCACGTCCGACAGGGGTACCAGAGCGCCCTCGCGGCTGTAGACGTACAGGTCGGCCAGGTCCTCGACGCTCGACCGGTCGGCCAGCGGCAGCCGCACGTTGATGGGCACCGGCTCGGAGGCCGCGTCCATGTGCACGCGCCCGCCGTCGTGGCCGTTCAGCGCCACGCCCAGGGTCATGCCCACCTGCTCGGTGCTCACGCCGCGCACGGCGGCGCGCTCGCTGTCCACGGCCAGCTCGTAGCGCGGCTGGTCGTCCTCGACGTACCAGTCGATGTCCACGACGCCCGGCGTCGACTCGAACACTTCCTTGATCATCTTCGCGGCGGCCACGCGGCCCTCGAAGGTGGGGCCGTAGACCTCGGCCACCAGCGTCGACAGCACGGGCGGGCCGGGCGGGACCTCGACCACCTTGACGGCGGCGCCGAAGCGGTCGCCGATCTGCTTGATGGGCCCGCGCACGCGCTTGGCCAGGGCGTGGCTCTGGTCCTTGCGCTTGCTCTTGTCCACCAGGTTGACCTGGATGTCCGCGACGTTCGGCCCCCGGCGCATGAAGTAGTGCCGCACCAGGCCGCTGAAGTTCACGGGCGCCGCCGTGCCGGCGTAGATCTCGTAGTCGGTCACCTCGGGCACGGTCGCCAGGTAGTCGCCCACCTCGCGGGCCAGCTGCATCGTCGTCTCGAGGGTGGTGCCCTCGGGCGTGTCGATGATGACCTGGAACTCGCTCTTGTTGTCGAAGGGCAGCATCTTGACCTGCACCGTGCGGGTCATGAACAGGATGGTCGACGCGCCCGTCAGGACGGCGACGACCACCAGCGCCATGACGCCCTTCATGGGCGAGTCCACCAGCGGCCGCACCAGCCTGTTGTAGGTCTTGTAGATGGGCGTCGTGTGCAGGCTGTAGCTGTCGGCGCCCTCGCCGGCCAGGGTGCCGTCGCCCACCATGTCGTCGTGCCAGTGCTGGCGCGGCTTCAGCAGCCGGATGGCCAGCCACGGCGAGATGGTCAGCGCCACCAGCAGCGAGAACACCATGGCCAGCGAGGCGCCGATGGGCATGGGCCGCATGTACGGGCCCATCAGGCCGCGCACGAAGGCCATGGGCATCATCGACGCGATCACCGTCAGGGTGGCCAGGATCGTCGGGTTGCCGACCTCCTGGATCGCGCCCAGCGCCGTGCGCAGCGAGCCGTCGCCCTTCATCTGGAAGTGGCGGTGCATGTTCTCGACCACGATGATCGTGGCGTCGATCACGATGCCCGTCACCAGGATGAGCGCGAAGAGCGTCACCCGGTTCAGCGTGTAGCCGAAGATGTAGTAGATGAACAGCGTCAGGCTGAACGTGGTGGGGATCGACAGGAAGATGATCGTCGCGCCGCGCCAGCCCATGGCGAAGAACACCACGATCACGGCCAGGAAGATGGCCAGGCCCAGGTTCGAGATCAGGTTCTGGGCCTTCTCCTTGGCGGTGGCGCCGTAGTTGCGCGTCACCGTCACGTGCACGTCCTCGGGCACCAGCGTGCCCTGCACCCGGTCGACCTTCGCCAGCACGGCGTTGGCCACGCGGGTGGCGTCGCTGCCGATGCGCTTGGCGATGGAGATGGTCACCGACGGGTGCTCGGCGCCGGCCACGTACGACGGGTCGATGCCGTTCTCGGGCGCCGCCGGGCCCACGCCCAGGAACGTGTAGCTGTCGATCTCGGCCGGGCCGTCGCTGACGGTGGCCACGTCCATCAGGCGCACCGGGCGGCCGCCGAAGGCGCCGACCACCAGGTTGGCCACGTCGTCGGCCGAGCGCAGGAACGAGCCCGTCTCCACCGTGAACTGGTTGTTGTTGGCCGCGAAGCTGCCCGAGGGCAGCATGCTGTTCTGCATCTGCAGCGCCGGCAGCACCGACAGCGTCGTGATGTTGAACGCCGCCATCCGCTGCGGGTCGAGCTCGACGGTGACCGCCCGGTGGCGGCCGCCGATGACCTCGGTCACCGACACGTCGGGAATCGACTGGATCTCGTTCTTCAGCTCGACGGCCAGCTGCCTGAGGTCGTAGCCCTCGTAGTCGTCGCTCCACAGGGTGAGCGTCATCATGGGCACGTCGTCGATGCTGCGCACCTTGACCAGCGGCGGCAGGATGCCCTGCGGCCACTGGTCGGCGTTGCCGTACATCTTGTTGGCGATGCGGGTCATCGCCTCTTCCATGTCGGTGCCCACCAGGAAGCGGGCGGTCGACATGGCGAACGAGGGGAAGCTCGAGCTGTAGACGTACTCGACGCCCTCGATCTCCCAGATCTTCTGCTCCATCGGCTTGGTGACGATGTTCTCGACCTCTTCGGGCGACGCGCCCGGGAGCATCACCATCACGTCGATCATGGGCACGACGATCTGGGGCTCCTCCTCGCGCGGCGTCAGGGCGAGGGAGAACAGGCCCAGCAGCAGCGTCGCGATGATCAGCAGCGGGGTGATCTTCGAGTTGATGAAGACCGCCGCGAGCTTCGTCGCGCCGCCGTAGCGGGGTTCGTCATGGAGGGGGCTCTGCGTCATCGCTGCGTCACCACCTTGTCGCCCTCGGCCAGCGGCGCGTCGGCGCCCGCCACCAGGCTCTCGCCGCCGGACAGGCCGGACAGCACCTCGACCATGCCGTCCTGCGCGCGCCCGATGCGCACCCAGCGCAGGGCGGCCAGGCCCTGGGCGTCGACGGTCCACACGCCGGTCAGTTGCCCGCGGCGCACCACGGCGGCCTCGGGCACCAGCACGGCGCGGCGGGTGCCGGCAGGCACGGCCACGCGGGCGAACATGCCGCTCTTGAGGCGCCCGGACGCGTTGTCCAGGTAGGCCTCCACGTCGTAGGTGCGGCTGCCGGGGTTGGCCGTCGGCACCACGCGGTCGATGGTCGTCTCGAACACGGCGCCGGGCAGCGAGGTCACGTCGACGGTGATGGGCATGCCGGCCGAGAGGCTCGACACGTCCTTCTCGCCCACGTGGGCGACGATCTTCACCTGGTCGGCGTCCTCGAGGATGATCAGCGGCATGCCGGGGTTGGCCATGTTGCCCGGCTCGATCATGCGCCGGGCCACCAGGCCGTCGGCGGGGGCGACGATGTCCAGGTACGAGAGGTGCACGTTGACCTCGCGCAGTCCCGCCTCGGCCATGGCCAGGCCGGCGGCGGCGCGGTCGCGGCCGGTGACGACCTCGTCGTACTGGGCCTTGGAGACCGACTTCTCGGCGTACAGGCGCTCGAAGCGGCCGACCATCGTCTCGGCGTTGGCCAGCACGGCCTTCGCCTCGGCGATGCCCGCCTCGGCCTGGGCCTTCCTGGCGCGCAGGTCGCTGTCGTCGATGGTGACCAGCCGGTCGCCCTTCTTCACGCGCTCGCCGGCCTGCACGTGCACCTGCTTGACCCAGCCCATCATGCGGGTCGAGATCATCGCGCTGGTCGCGGCCTCGACGCCGCCGGTGGCGGTGATCATGTCCGGCACGTCCCGGGCGACGGCGTCCACCACCGAGGCGTGGACCTCCTTGCCGCCCTGGGCGGCGCTCTGCGTGTCCGAGCCGCAGCCGGCGAGGCCGAGGCCTGCCAGCAGCAGCGCGGCCGCGGCGATGTTCACGGTGTTCCTGATGGCCATCTCGGGCATCCTCCTGTGGATCACTCGCCCGCGGGGGCGGCGGTGTTGGCGTTCGTGTCGGCCGCGGGCAGCGCGCCGGCGAATTCTAGGTTGGCCAGGCCGACCGCCAGGTCGTGCCTCGCCTGCACGAGGTTGCCCTCGGCCATGGTCGCGGCGGCCTGCGTATCGAGCAGGTTCACCATCGAGGCCAGGCCCTCGCGGTACTGGTTCGAGACGATGCGCAGGCCCTCGCGCGCGGCCGACACGGCGTCGCGGGCGACGATCACCTTGTCCTGGGCCGCCTTCGCGTTCAGCCAGGCCTCGGTGGCCTCGACCTCGGCCTGCCGGGCCTGGAAGTCGGCCATGTACGACGCGGCGCGGCTCTGGGCGCGCGCCTTGCGGATCTCGCCCACGTTGCCGATGCCGAAGCCGAGCGTCGCGTACACGCCCAGCGTCCAGCTCGAGGCGTCGTTCCCGAACAGGTCCTCGCGGCTGTAGTAGTCCTTCTGCAGGCTCATGTTGACGCGCGGCAGCACGGCGCCCCGCGCGACGCCGACCATGGCGCCGGCGGCGTCGGCCTGCTCGCGGCTGGCCTGCAGGTCGCTGCGCACCGCGACCACCGCGGGATCGACGCCGGCCGGCAGGTCGGCGGTCGTCTCGTCCGGCGGGGCCGTCGGCGCGACCAGGCGCAGGTCCGTCGGCACGGCGGTCAGCAGCTTGATGTTCTCGCCCGCGACCGCGGCCATGTTGCGCACCTCGATCAGCTTCTGCTTCAGCGCGCTGAGGTAGACGCGCGCCTGCAGCAGGTCGGCCTCGGTGGCCATCTCGTTGGCGACCATCATCTCGGCCTGGTGCACGTGGCCCTCGGCCGAGCGCACGGCGGCCTCCATCACCTGCACGTACGCGCCAGCGAGCGCCAGGCCCTCGTAGGCCTGCACCGCGTTGAAGCGCACGGTCTCGGCGGCGCGGCGGTGGCCCAGCTCGGCGGCCCGGCTGGCCGCGTTCGCCGCGCGCTTGCCGTAGATGCCCATGCCGCCGTTGAAGATCGGCTGCAGCAGCTGCAGGCGCGTGATGAAGTTGTTGGTCTCGCCCGGATCGTTCAGCAGCACCGGGTTGAAGTCCGCCATGGTGACCTGGCGGTTCTGCAGCTTGAATCCGAAGCTGGACAGGGCGTCGTCCGAGCGCATGAAGAACTCGCCCAGCTGCACCTGGGGGGTGAACCCGCGCCAGGCGCCCAGGGCGTCGGCGGCGGCCGCGTCGCGCATGGCTCCCGAGGCGGCGAGCATCTCGTTCCGCTCGAGGGCCAGGGCGATGACCGCCTCGCGATCGACGACCAGGGTGTCACCCCGGACCTGGCCCAGGCGCTGGACGGTGGTGTCGGCCGGAGCGTCGGCGGCCGCGGCTGCCAGGGGCAGCAGCAGGGCCAGCAGGGCGGACACCAGGCTGAAGGACGGCAATCGGTTCATGATGCGGCCTTTCCCGTGGTTTTTGAAAATTCCCTATCGGCTCTTGGCGGGCGCCGTGGCCGGCACGCCCATCTTCTTGAGGATAGCCACCAGGGGGCACCAGTTCGTGAACCCGCTCTGGAACAGGTTGGCGCCGACGAAGGCCGTGAAATACAACCACTTGGGATTGACGAAATGGGCCAGGGCGAGGCTCAGCAGGACGAAGGCTCCGGCGACGATGCGCAGGATGCGATCGATGGTCATGGGTTTTTCCTCCGCGACGTCCCCTCCACACCGGGGGATCCTGGTTTAACTGTTGCGTAGATTCGCATACGCTGAACGACGCAATGATAGTCAAACCATCATCCCTGTCAAGTATTAGACCCCAAGACCCCCCGGCTGGCAACATCGGCGGTGGGTTTGACTATATTGTGCCGTTCAACCCGACCCGGAGGACCCATGAGCGCCCGGACCCTGCTGATCGTCAATCCCCGCGGCTTCTGCGCCGGCGTCGAGCGTGCCATCGAGGTCGTGGACCGCCTGCTGGCCACCCACGGCGCGCCGCTGTACGTGCGGCGGGAGATCGTCCACAACAAGGCGGTGGTCGACGACTTCCGCGCGCGGGGCGTGGTCTTCGTCCAGGAACTGGACGAGGTGCCCGACGGCAGCACCGTCGTGTTCAGCGCCCACGGCATCGCGCCCGCGGTGCGCGAGGACGCGGAACGCCGGGGCCTCGTCGCCATCGACGCCACCTGTCCGCTGGTGACCAAGGTGCACCACGAGGTGGTGCGCCACGTCGACCGCGGCCGCGCGATGGTGCTCATCGGCCACGCCGGCCACGACGAGGTGCTCGGCACCATGGGCGAGGCGCCCGACCGCATCACGCTGGTGGAAACCGTCGAGGACGTGGCGCGCCTGCCCTTCGCCGACGACATCGCGTTGGCCTACGCGACGCAGACCACGCTCAGCGTCGACGAGACCTCGGCCATCGTCGACGCGCTGCGGGCGCGCTTCGCCAACCTCGTCGAGCCGCGGCAGAGCGACATCTGCTACGCCACGCAGAACCGGCAGGACGCGGTGAAGGAACTCGTCGCCATGGGCATTGCCCACCTGCTGGTGGTGGGTTCGCGCTCGAGCAGCAACAGCCGGCGCCTGTGCGAGGTGGCCGAGAACCTGGGGGTGCCCGCCAGCCTGATCGACGGCCCGGGGGACATCGACCCTGCGAGACTGGGCGACGCCGCGGTGATCGGGTTGACCGCCGGCGCGTCCGCCCCCGAGCACCTGGTCCAGGACGTCGTCCGCCATTTTTCCGGGCTCGGGTTCGCACCGCGGGAAGTTGTTGTCCTGAAAGAGAATGTGAAGTTCCAGCTGCCCCGCGAACTGAATGTGGATGACAAAACCCTTTGAACTTCGCATCAAGACTGTTTATATCTATGAAACTCTGAAGCAATTGGACTTTGACAAGGGTCCGCAACTGGATTATCCTGTTAACTGTCCAATAGGTTTTGGGGAGCTCCCCATGCACGGCGAGGCTGGGGGCTGGGGTTGTGAATGTCGAGGTCGTTGCCATGGAAAAGAAGCTCTACGAAATGCAGGCGGAACTCTGCAAGACGCTGTCGAACCCGAAGCGCCTGGAGATCCTGGACATCCTGAAGGAACGCGAAGAGATCTCCGTCAATCACCTGGCCGAGATCCTCGAGATCCCGAAGGCCAACACGTCGCAGCACCTGGCGGTGCTGCGCCAGGCTGGCGTGGTGAACACGCGCAAGGACGGCATCAACGTCTACTACAGCCTGCGTTCGACGAAGATCAGCGAGGCCTGCTCGCTGACGCGGCAGATCCTGCTGGAGCGCCTGCAGGACCACGTCACGCTGACGGACCTGATCCAGAAGACGGGCGACTAGAAGGGTCGTCCGCGATCGCCCGCGGGATCGCTCCGAGCAGGTGATGCACCAGCGCGCGCATGTCCTCGAGGGACGTGCGCGCGTCTGCATTCAGGGCGGTGACGTTGAGCACGACCGACGCGGCCAGCGCATCGGCGTCCAGGGGCGCGCGCGCATCGAGCAGGCCGCGCTCGGCGAGGTGGACGCGCACGTCGTCGATGATCTTCCTCTGCAGCCTCGCGATGCCGTTGTTGTCGAGCGCGTCCAGGAAGCGATGCGCGTTCCACGCCAGCTCGCCCAGCAGCGCCAGGGCGCGCGGGCGCATGGTGTCGGACAGGGCCTCGCAGGTGTCGATGTCCGCGATCGTCGCGGGCCGCGGCCGGCCCGCCGACCACGCCGGTATGAACGCGCGCGCGACGGCGAGTGCCAGCTCGAGCCGGCGCCGCTGCCCGTCCGACACGAGGCCCGCCTCGGCCAGGCGCGGCAGCACCGCCGCGAGCACGCCCGCGCGCACCGCGCCCGCCTCGCGCAGGCGGTGCACGAGCCCGAGGTCGCCGCCCGCCAGGTGGAACGTGTCCAGGGGCTCCCAGCCCGCGTGGGGGTCGAAGGCCGCGACGCCCAGCCGCCGCCCGTACGTCGCAGGGTCGTCGCTGCCCGGCCCGGGGATCGCCGCCGGCGCCACGGGGGCGAGCTCGGATTCGGTGGCCGCCGCACCCTGGCGCCGGGCGGCCGCCAGGTCCAGCACGCGCGGCGGCGGCAGGTCCGCGCCCGCGAGCGCGGCGCGCCACGCGCCGACATCGGCCGGTTGGCTGGTCAGGTAGAACACCTGGCGTCCCGTGGCGCGGGCCGCCGCGGCCACCGTCGAGGCGATGGCCGCCATGCGCGCGGGATCGCTGGTGGTGAGGGTCTCGTCCAGGAACAAGGGCGGCCGCGCGCCCGCCTCGATCCCGGCCAGGAACGCCAGGCGCACCGCCAGCAGCACCTGCATGCGGGTGCCGTCGGACAAGGTGTCCAGTCCCAGGTCGGCCGCGGTCTCGCGGTCGCGCACCAGGAAGGTCGAGCCCTTCGCGTCGCGCCCCAGCTTCAGCCCGTAGCGGCCGCGGGTGAACGCGCCCAGCAGGTCGTCGGCCCGCCGCACGTCTTCGGGCGCGGACAGCGTCTCGTGCCGGCGATGCAGGTCCGCCAGCAGCGCCGCTTCCAGGCGCTGCGCGAGCGCGTCATCGTTCCAGGCCTCGAGATCGGCCTGGGCCTCGGCCTCGGCGGCCAGCGCCGCGGCCAGGTCGTGGCCGGCTTCGGCCTCGGCGAGGTCGCGTTCGAGGTTGGTCAACGCGCCCACGAGGTCCTGCAGGCGCTGCTCCTCGACGCGGGCCGCGTCGATGCGCGCTTCGAGATCGGCCAGGTCGGGCGCCGTCGGGTCCAGGCCCGCGGCCTCGGCGAGGCTGCGCCAGCGTTCGGCGCGCTCGCGCAGCACGGCCGAGGCCGCCTTGTGGTCGGCGACCGTGCGCCGCCATGGTTCGAGCGCGTCCACGAGCCGGGCCACCGGCGCCTCGTCATCGGCCTGGGCGGGCAGGCCCAGGCGGGCGAGCAGCGCCCCGCGCGCGGCCTCGGCCTGCGTGGCTTCGGCCGATGCCGCCTCGCGGTCCGCGGTCACCTGGGCCAGCTGCGCGCGTCGCGCGACGGCGCGCTCGACCCTGGCGGTCAACGCGCCCAGCATGGCCTCGGCCTCGGCGCCGGTGCGCGGCGGGTCCTCGCCCCAGGCGGCGCAGGCCTCGGCCACGCGGCCGCGCGCGGCGTCGCGATCGCTCTGCTTCTGCGCGGCGAGGGCCTCGCTGCGGGCCAATTCCGCGCTGTGGGTCTCGAGGCGGGCCTGCAGGGCGCGCAGGCGCTCGGCCGCCGCGTCGCGCTGCCTGCGCGCCGATTCCGTGGTCGACCTGCGGGCCCGCGCCGTGAGGCCGCGCGTGCCGACCGCGCCGAGCACGATCGCCGCCACCGCTGCGGCTGCGCGCGCCGGCACGCCGCCCGGCAGCGGCATGGCCGCCGCCACCGCCAGCACGGCCGCGCCGATCAGCCACGGCAGCGCCGGGCCGCCGCCGCCGGCCTCCTGCCGGGCTTCCTCCAACGCCCCCAGCGCCGCGTCGGTCTCCAGCAGCAGGCGCTCGATGCGGGCCAGGGCCTGCGGGTCCGCGTCCGCGGCGGCCGCGAGGGCCGCATCGGCTGCGGCGCCCGCCAGCCGCGCCGCGGAGGCCCGGTGGTCGGCCGCCGCCTGCGCCGCGGCCTCGGCGCCCTTGAAGTCGCGCACGAGGCCGGCCAGCCGAGCCAGCAGCGTGGTGGGATCGCCAGCCTGCGGCAGCACGAGGCCCGCCAGCTCGTCGGCCAGCTGCCGGCGCTGGGCCTCGAGCCGCTCGGCGAGTTCCCGCTTCGCGGCCAGGCGGGTGCCGAGCTCGCGGTAGGTCTGCAGATCGTTGGCGTTCACCGCCGGCATGACGGCGTCGCAGGCCTGCAGCGCGGCCTCGGCGTCGCGGCTGGCCTGCACGGCCTGCGCGAGGTCGCGCGCCGCGCGCAGCGCCTCCGCGCGCCGGCCCGCCGCCCGGGCCGACGCGACGTCGGCGCGCAGCTGGTCGAGATCGGCGCGCCGTCGGGCCAGGTCGCCCTGGCGGCGCGTGACTTCGGCGCTGCGGTCGCGGGTCGCGCGCAGCGCCTGCTCCAGCTCGTTCCGGCGGCGGACCTGCGGCTTGTCCAGCTCGTCCGCCAGCTTGTCGAGGTCGATGCCGCCGGTCATCTCCCTGCGGATCGCCGCGGCCAGGTCGCGGTCGAAGGCGTGGTCGCCGCCCAGCAGGTCGGCGGCCGTCACGCGGTAGCAGGGCGCCAGGTGCGCGTCGGGCAGCGACGGACGCGGTGCGGCCGCGCCGCCGCGCGACCACGCGGGTTCGCGGCCGTCGCAGGTGACGACGAGCTCGCCCCCCGCGTCGTGCATCACCGCGCGCAGCCAGCGCGCCTGTCCGTCGGCGAGCGAGGGCCACAGCAGGTCGCGCACCGCGCGCGCCACCGAGCTCTTGCCCGAGGCGTTGGGTCCGAGCAGCAGGTTCACGCCCGGTCCCGGTTCGAGGGTGAACCGGTCGTCGAGGCCGGGCAGGCTGCGGATGTCCAGGCGGTCGATCCTCACGGCCGACCCCCGGCGCCCAGCAGGCGGTCGAGCAGGCGGCGCGCGGCGGCGGCGCCGCGCTGCCGCAGCATGGTCTCGTCCAGGTCGATGGCCGCGGCGGTGCGCAGGCCGTCCATCAGCTCGGCCAGCAGCGCGGATCCTGCCGGGTCCGCCGCGCCGTTCTCGAGCAGAAGCACGTGCCGCGCCAGCAACCCGGCCGGGTCCGTGCCCTGAGCGAGGGCCTCGAGATCCGCGGCGATCCTCACGCGGCAGGCGATGCGCTCGACGAAGATCTCGACGCCGTCCTGGCGCAGCGGCGTGCGGTCGATCGTCGCGGCCGCGGCCGCGACCGCCGCGGGATCGTCGACCGCGCCCCCGAGCACCACGCGCAGGCCGAGCGCCGTGTCCGGCGCCGGGGCCAGGGCGGCGGCGCGCGCGCTGACCTCGCGGTAGATGAACTCCTGCAGGTCGCCCGCCGTGCGCAGCTGCGGCGGGCAGGCCAGGGTCCAGTGTTCCCAGCGCAGGGGCGCGACGGGCAGGCGCTCGAGGCGGATCGGATCGCCCGCGGTGACCGTCGCCAGCACCGGCCCGTGCTCGCCGGTCTCGGTGGGATCGAGGCTGCTGAGCGACCCGAGGTAGAAGGGCCGGCCGTCCTGAGGCAATGCGCCCGGCGTGTGGATGTGCCCGAGGCACCAGCGGTCGTAGCCCACCGCGGCCAGGGCCGACGAGGCCACCGGCGCGTAGGGGCTGCCCGCGGCGTCGAGGTCGGCGTGCAGCAGGCCGAAGGTGGGCAGTGCGCGGTCGGCCGCGGGCGGCGGCGTGGCCAGGGGGCTTTCGGTCCAGCGGTCCTGGGGGAACGACCATCCCACCAGGCGGACCGCGGGGCGGTCGTCGCCGCCCACGGTCACGGCCTCCCAGGTGCCGCCCCGGCCCAGCAGGTGTAGGGGCACGCCGTCGGTCACCAGGCCCGGCAGCGCGCGCGTGTCGTGGTTGCCCGCCACGGCGAAGGTGGCGATGCCGGCGGCGGCCAGCCGCTCGAGCCCGGGCCGCAGGGCCCGCGCCGCCTCGAACAGGGCGTTGCGCCGGTTCACCACGTCGCCGGCCAGGGCCACCGCCTGCACGCCGCGCTCGACGGCGGCCGTGACGGTGCGCTCCCAGGCGGCCGCCGGACCGTAGCGGTCGGGGTCGCCGAGCACCGCGGGCAGGCGCGTCGGACGCGTGCCCAGGTGCATGTCGCCGACGAAGAGGATGCGGGTGACGGGCGTGGCCATGGGTGCTCCGGTGAAGGTGCCGGGATTCTCCGCTCGGCAGTATGCCCCCGGAGCCGCCGGGCGTCCAGTGCCGGCGGCGCGGCTCCGCAGCGGATTGACACGGCGCCCTCAAATGGGCTACCCTGCCGACATCGCTCAGCATTTTTCAGCGTCCATATGGCTCCGCATCAAAGATGACACCACGCGGGTATTGGGTCCCCTCCCGCCAGCGACAGCCGCATTCCCCGAAAGGATTCCCATGAGCAGCATGCGCTGTCCTCGTCGGGCCGCGCTCGGGTGCGTGGTCTTCGCATTTGCCCACGTCCTGGCCGCCGGCCTCGCCGTGGCCGAGCCGCTGCGGTGCCTGGGCGACGCACCCATCAGCGTCATCCGCCGGACCCTCGAGCCCCTGTTGCCGCTGGCGGTCGAGCAGATGGATCGTTACGACGCCGAGCGGGCCGTCGTGTACGAACAGCAGTCCTACAACACCGCCTGGAGCGCGCACATCACCTACAGCGACCAGATCTGGTGGATCCGCTCGGGCGAGGCGCCGGACCTGACGAACTTCGTGCGCGATTTCGACCCCGGCGTCACCATCAAGACCGTCAAGGCCTTCCGGATCCGGGCCGGCAGCTGCGATCCGCAGGCCGCGCTGAAGGCGCCGATCGAGATGATCACGCCGGACCGCATCCGCATCACGCCGGGCGATATGCGCGAGAAGCGGGCCAACCTGGTCATCGCCTTCGACAGCGCCGAGCCGGGCGACCTGATCGGCATCGGCATCGAGACCTACCGGCCCTGGGGCCTGTTCTGGAACACCTGGCACGCGGCCACCGACTACCCGGTCGTGCGCGCCGAATCACGGGTCAGGTGCGAACCCGGCGATGCCTATGCGCTCTTCGGATCGCGCTTCCGCAAGGACCAGTTCTCGCAGGAGGTGCTGGACGAGCAGAAGGGGCAGAAGCTCGACTTCCGTGTGCGCCTGGACGGCCTGCCGCCGTATCGCAACGAGCCCTTCTCCCCGCCCTACTACGAGCAGTCGCCGCAGATCACAGTGTCGTGGCGGGCATGGCAGGCGCAACGGCGGGGGATGAGCCCGGTCTGGATCAAGAGCCAGCTCTGGAACCAGGTCGCCGCGGACATGGCCAACGGCGAGGCCGTTTTCCTGAAGAAGGCGAAGGATGCGGCGAAGAAGGCCGACAAGCTGGCCGGCAAGCTGCCCCCGCGCGAGGCGGCGGACACCCTGTTCCGCTATGTGCGGGATGAACTGATGGACATCCGGAGCGGCGCGTTCAAGAAGCCCGCCGACCAGACCACCGTCGACGACATCCTGAAGACCGGGTCGGGCGGCACGTCCGAGAAGGCCTACGTCCTGCTGGCCATGCTGGAGGCCGTCGGGGTCGACGCCGAATTGGTGTGGGCCCACGATCCGGCCGAGGGCGACTACTTCGCGGATTTTCCCGACTGGAGCCAGGTCGGCACGCCGCTGCTGCATGCCGCCGTCGACGGCGCCGATCTCTGGTACGACCTGGGCTGCGCCACCTGTCCGCCGGGCAGCGTAAGGGAGCGGATGTGGGGCAGCCAGGCGTTCGGCTACGACCGGTCCGCCGGAGTACAGCGTGAGGCGATCCGCGAGCGGGCCTACAAGGATGCGTATAACCAGCAGGTCGAGCCCTTCGGCCTGTACCTGGAACGCATCGCACCGTTGCCCTGGGCTCGGAGCCTGCAGGTGCCGGGCCAGTCGACCCGTCTAGCCGGCTGGTGCGAGGAGCGCATCGGCTACCTGGCCGACACCGCGGACGACGTGACCGCGCGCTGCGAGATCCGCTCGTGCGGTCCGACGCCCGTGCGCGCGCGCACCGCCGGGGAAGAACCGGTGGCCGCGGTCGGGGGCTGGATCGTGGAGCGGTACAAGGGATTCGAGAAGGCCGATGGCCGCCTGCTCGCAGCGGGTGCCACCGACACGCTGGCGCTCGCCTTCGATCTTTCCGGCGATCCGCTCGCCGCGCCGATGGGCGACACTTGGATCCTGCCGCCCGAGACCGTGTTCGGCACACCGTCGGTGGGTGCGTGGCCATCCACGCGGGTCACCCCATGCAAGGTCCCTTACGACGTGAAGAAGGTGTGGGAGTTCCGGGCACCGCTGCCGACGGGTTGGGCCGACGCCGAGACGCCGCAGGGGCAGGCAGTCGACTCCGCGCGGTTCACGTATCGCCTTTCCTTCGCGGTCGAGGGCGGTGCTCTGCTGGTGCGGCGCGAGCAGCTGGAGCGCGCCGGCGTCGTCGACGATCCCCAGGGCCTGGAGGCGATCGGCAGCGCGGTCGCCGTCATCCACGAGCTCGAGAGCACGCCCGTGGTGGTGCGGCGCCGGGGGGGCGAGTGATGCGACGCTTCAGGCCATGCTTGATCGGTGCGGTGCTGCTGCTGCCGATCGGTTCGGCAGTCGGGGGCGAGCTGAAGCCCCCGGCGCTGCCCGATGCCGCCGTGGTCGCGGCCGCAGCCGCGCGCTATCCCGACGTGGATGTTGTCTACGCCCAGGAGTGGGTGGGCGTCGATGCGCGGGTCCGGGCCGCGGACGATGGGCTCAGCGGCCGCTACACGACGCGCTATTCCATGCGCATCGTCAGCCGCCACGGAGTCGAGGTGTCCTCGCCGATCGTGGCGACCGAGAGCCCCCGCCAGGTCCTCAGGGAGATCCGGGTCGAGGTCGTCCGTGACGGCAAGACCACGCGCTACGCACGGGATGACCTGCAGTGGATCACCATCACCCAGCGCAGCGACGGCGTGGTCACCCTCGACGGGACCACCTCCCAGGCGCTCGTGCCCGGACTGCAGCCGGGGGATGAACTGCGCGTGACACAGGAATACGAGCTGCACGGCGTCCATG